>CAYZSQ010000067.1:0-7270 GCA_964479785.1 uncultured Methanomassiliicoccales archaeon | reverse complement strand
AACAAGTCATTATTCGAGTACCTCGGATGCTACGAGGACATGGTCTTTGTCAACGTGTACATGCCTCAGGCCTGTCAGGTGGCATACATCGCGTCGGTGATGTATCCCGAGTTGGTGCCTCAGGAGTGGGCCGATGAGCTCCTTCAATCCTTCATGGAGATCTCCGGTGCCACCTACGACTTCGAGGATGTCATCACGATCTACACCTATCAGGATTATCTCGCGGCTCTCGCGGCTCAGAGCTGACATCGAAACGATCCTATCGAAACCCTTTGAAACCCTTTCCTGACAAAGAGGATCTCATATGACCCAGATCAATATGAAATTGGCAGCGGTAGCTGTAGCGATCATCGTGGTTGTCGCGGCGGTTTCCGTATACCTGATAGGCTCGGGCGGAGGGAACGATCGGCAGGAGACCGAGGTTGACGCGGTGCTTCTGCTATACGGGAACGCGAACCAGGACTATACGATAGACCAACAGGACCTGGACATCATCAACGCCATCATAGGTGGCACCCAGTCCTTCGAAGACTACCCGTTGGCCGACGCCAACGCTGATGGCACAGTGGACGAATCGGATGCCGAATTGGTCAGGACCCTGATCGATCGCGAGCCGTGCACGGTCTATGTGTACAACGTCGGGATGGACAACACCTACACTGCCACAGCCGTGGAATACCCCCTCACCAACGTGGTCGTTCATCGCAACACCCCTCCCTCGGTGATGTGTCAGATCGGCGCCGCCCATTGCGTCATAGGCTATTTCGAGATCAAGGAGGTCTCCCAGAGTGCTCTGATCGTCGCAGGCGCCGTAGACCTCGAGGGGTCCGCCACTCCTTCCGATGCATCTTGGCAGAACTTCATGGAGCTGGATGCAGAGCTCGGAGTGGGGGCGATATTCTCAGACGCTTCCGTCACCACTCTGTCGAGCAGGTACGATGACATCACCGCGGCGGAGATCCCGCTCATCAGGCTGAATGTCAGCGGACCGTACGACAACATCGCAGCCTCCGTGACCATGGGCTTCCTCTGTGGAACAGATACCGAGGCCAGCTCCCTGGAGTATGCCGAGTTGTGCTGGAGCACGCTTGACTACATCTCTGACGCCCTGTCCGGACTCTCCGACGATGACGCCAAGGTCGTCGTCGTCATTTCCAGGGCCCGCACCATTGCCAATGTGGAGTCCAACTTCACGCAGAGGGCCGAGCTGGCGGGAGGCATCAATCTGGGCGATGTGAGCGAGCTGTTCGCTCAGGAGTACGCCGGCGACGGTTCCACATCCATGCAGAGTTCCGAGGCGTTGTCGAACTATGACGATTACATCGACGCCATCGTGTACTATGCGTCTGAAGACTATGGGCAGACTTTGGAAGATTACGCCCAGAGCGTATGGACTTCTTACAAGTCGTACTTCGAGAATCTGGACAACTACGTGAACATGTTCGTCGTCAACGCCATGATGCCGATACCGGTGCAGATCGCCTACACCGCGGCAGCGCTCTATCCGGATCTCATCACCATCGATTGGGCCGACAGCGTCTTCCAGGAATTCTACGACGTGGCATCAATGAGCAACTACACCTTCGAGGACGTGATCCCGCTGTTCACCTACGAGGATTACGTGGCCCTCACATCCTGAACCGGGGTCTCACGACCCTTCTTTCCATGTCCGGGGGAACGATGTCCGAGGAGCTGGATTCAAGGGCGGTCTTCAAAGAGGAGTACCGCCGGTACATAGCCAGGAAGGTCTTGATAATGGCCCTGCTCATACTGGGGATAGTCCTGATGGCCGGGCTGTTCTCGGTGTCGTCCTTCAACAGGATAACGTTGGCCGAGTCCTATGGTATAATATGGGACCACATCCGCGGTGTGACCTACGAGACCCGCTCCCTCTACTGGTGGGCGGATCAGTACATCTGGAACACCGCGATGCCGAGGGTGTGCATAGCAATCGTCGCCGGAGCGTCTCTCGCCGTTTCGGGGACGGTGATGCAGGCGTTGCTGAACAATCCGTTGGCCGACCCGTACGCTACCGGAATCTCGTCGGGAGCCTGCTTCGGCGCCGTGGCGTCGATCATCGCGGGGATATCCTTCTCGACCATGGCAGGCGAGTACGGGATCGTCACCAACGCCTTCATCGGCGCAATGGTGCCGACCGTGATCATCATCCTGCTTTCCAGGCGTGTGGGGAACTCCCCGGCCACGATGATCCTGGTGGGGACGGCGATCTCGTACTTCTTCAACGCCATGGTCACATACTTCATGGTCATGACGGATTCCGAGACCCTGCAGGCGGCCTACCTCTGGCAGGTCGGAAGCCTTTCCGGCCTGAGCTGGGACGACCTTCCCCTGATGACCGTCATCACAGTGATCGGCGGGATATTCACCTTGCTGGTGGCCAGGCAGCTTAATGTGCTGTCCATCGGCGAGAAGGGCGCCAAGAGCCTGGGCATGGACGTGTCCACGTTCAGGACCGTGTGCCTCATCGTCATGGCCCTGATGACCGCCGCGGTGATCAGCTATACCGGAATCATCGGATTCATCGGCCTGGTGGCGCCGCACCTGATAAGGATATTCACGGGCTCGGACAACAGATACGTCGTCCCCATCTCGATGGTGGCCGGGGCGTTCCTTCTGCTGTTCGCGGATTATCTGGCCATGAGCGTGTCCGCCGTATCCGACATTCCGGTGGGGGTCATCACATCCCTCATCGGAAGCCCGGTGTTCTTCGCGCTCATAATCTGGCAGCGCAAAACCTACGGGAGTCTGTACCGATGATGGACAGGGCTCGGATGGGATCCGAGTACCACAGGGGGATCAGGCGCAGCCTCCTGTTCATGGTACTCTGCGTGATCGGCGTTGCGGTGATGGCGCTGGTGACCCTGGGCATGGGCGTCTACAACATCTCCATACCCGACGCCATATCCACGTTCTTCGACCATATCGCAGGGAACGTGTCAAGCGAGAGGGACGATCATTACGTCTGGGACGTCAGGTTTCCGAGGGCCATCGCCGCCGCGTTCACCGGAGGCGGCCTGGCGATCGGGGGCGCGGTCATGCAGAGCATTCTGAAGAACCCCCTGGCCGACCCGTACACCATGGGCGTGTCCTCGGGTGCGTTCTTCGGTGCGGTGCTGTCCATCATCTGCGGAATCAGCATCATCCCGTTCCTCACCGGCGATACGGCCACAGTGGCCAACGCGTTCATCACCTCGCTGATCTCGGTCGGCATAATCATGCTGCTGGTCAGGTTCAAGAAGATGACCCCGACGGTCATGATCCTGATCGGAATCGCCATAATGTACATCTTCAGCTCGGCCAACCAGTACCTGATGGTCACAGCGGACGATGCGTCCCTGTCGGAGGCCTACAGCTGGAGGGTCGGGACCCTGGCCAACATCGAATGGGGGGAGATCCCGTTCATCGCAGTCTCGGTCTCCGTCATGTCGGTGCTCCTGGTGTATCTTTCCAAGAAGGTCAACGTCCTGAACACCGACGACCGCTACTGCCAGACCCTGGGCGTGAACGTTCAGGTGACCAGGGTCGTCATCCTGCTCATCGTGGCGCTGCTCACGGCCTCCGTGGTCTGTTTCACCGGCACCATAGGATTCGTGGGCCTGGTGTGCCCCCACATAGTCAGGATGTTCGTCGGGTCCAACTCCAAATACCTTCTTCCGGCGTCGTTCGTGTTCGGCGCCCTGTTCCTGCTGACCATCGACTCCATAGCGAAGGTCACAGGAGTCAACGGACTGCCCGTGGGCGTCATCAGCGCTCTGATCGGCGGTCCGATTTTCGTGTACCTGCTGGTGAAACGCAAGCGCAATGACTGGTTGTGATACGGTGATCGACATCAAGAGTTCACATAACGGAGCCGGGACCGTCGAGGGCCCCAGGCTCAGAGGAGACAGCATCGCGGTCAACGGTCTGGAGTTCTCCTACGGGGGAGACGGATCGCCGCAGGTGCTGGACGGAGTGTCGTTGATGATGGATAAGCCCGGGTTCTACTCGATCCTCGGGCCCAACGGTGTGGGGAAATCCACCCTCATTCACTGCATCAACAAGATATTGGACCCCACGGGAGGGACCGTGGACATCGACGGTGTGGATGTGAGCGACGTGTCCATAAAGGAACTGGCCAAGGTGGTCGGATACGTCCCATACTCGGCCAGGGATTCGTTCCCGATGACCGTTGTCGACACGGTCATGCTGGGCCGTCACCCCCACAGCAGGTGGAACTCCCTCGAGGAGGACCTGGACATCGTGTACGACTCGCTGCAGATGGTCGGCATGGAGGACTTCGCCATGAGGAACTTCAACGAGCTCTCCGCCGGACAGCACCAGAAGATCATGCTCGCCAGAGGATTCGCCCAGAGGACCAAGGTGCTACTCCTCGACGAACCCACCTCCAACCTCGATGTCAGGCACCAGCTGGAGGTCACCAGGCTCCTGAGGGACCTGACCCATGAGAAGGGTATGGTCGTGGTGATGATAAGCCACGACCTGAACATCGCCGCCAAGTACTCGGACACGGTGTTCATGATCCATGCCGGCAGGATCTTCGCATCCGGCACCCCGGAGGAGGTCATCACCGAGGAGAACATCCGCACCGTCTACGATGTGGAGTCCAGGGTTATCAAGGTCAACGGCAAGCCCCACGTGATCCTCCTGGACGAGACCGATCGCGACGTGACAGTAGAGGTCTGACATGTCTGTGCCGGAGAACGGGGACGACATCGTCGTCTGCGAGGAACTGGTGAGGGTCTTCGGGGACAAACGGGCGGTGGACGGCGTATCCCTGAGGATCAGGAGAGGGGAGATCTACGGGTTCCTCGGTCCGAACGGCGCCGGGAAGACGACCACCGTCCGCATGCTGACCACCATGGACAGGCCCACCTCCGGTCGGATACGCATAGACGGTTTCGACACCAAGGCGGAGTACCTCAAAGCCCGCAGGAACATCGGAGTGATCCAGCAACAGAACAGTCTGGACAAGGACATCTCGGTGAAGGAGAACATCATGCATCACGCATTGATGCAGGGCATGTCCATCGCCAAGGCCCGGGAGAGGATGGGGGAGCTGTGCGACATCATGGAACTCTCCGGCCGCATGGACGAACTGGTGGATCACCTGTCGGGCGGGTGGAAGAAGAGGGTCTCCATCGTCTGTTCCATGATCCATGAGCCCCAAATACTGTTCATGGATGAGCCCACGACCGGTCTGGACACCCAGTCCAGGAACCTGCTTTGGAAAATAATAAGGACCCTGAACAAGAAGGGCACGACCATCTTCCTGACCACCCATTACATCTTCGAGGCCGAATCGCTGTGCGACAGGATCGGGATCATCGACGATGGGAGGCTGGTGGCCGAGGGGTCCCCGGAGGAGCTGGAGGAGCGCATCGGCAGGTTCGTGATGGTCCGTACCGACGAAGACGACAATCAGACCATGACGTTCTTCCCGGACCGTCATTCCGCCAAAGAAGCCGCCGACGCATTCATGGGGGAGCACAACACCGTGGTAAGAAAGACCACCCTCGAGGACGTGTTCCTGGAGCTCACCGGGAGGTCGATCTGATGTACAACATCCTGGGGGAGATCGCAAGGGTGTCCTACGGGGACCTTTGCTTTCTGCGCAGACATCTGCCGGAGACCCTGATATCGGCAGTGATCGGGCCGCTCCTCTACCTTGTCGCATTCGCCTACGGGATGAGGGCGGGGGAAACCGAGGCGGGCGTGAGCTATGTGGCATATGCGATCCCGGGGATCATAGCGATGACATCCATGACCGCCGGGTTCACGTCATCCGCACAGAAGATCATGATCCAGAGGTTGTTCCATTCCAGTTTCGACGAGATGATCCTCTGCCCGATGCACACGGCCTCAATAGTCTTCGGCAAAGCCGTGGTGGGGATGGCCCGCGGCCTGATGGGGTGCCTGTTCCTGATAGCATTGGGATGCATCCTCACGCCCGAGCTGGTGCTGGGTCCGGGGATCATCGTCTGTTCGCTGTTCTCCTGTGTGACGTTCTCGCTGCTGGGTGTGGCCGCCGGGCTGCTGGCCAGGTCCAGTGCCACACTGAACCTGTTCACCAGTCTGGTCATCTTGCCGATGACGTTCATGTGCGGGACCCTGTTCTCGGTGAACGCGTTACCGGACGTCGTGGGATATGTGATATGGGCCCTCCCGCTGACTCATGCCTCCGAGATGGTGAGGGCCGTGGCCCTGGGATGGGACGTTCCGTGGGTCTCGGTGTTCGTGATGCTGGTGTACCTGGTGGGGTTCTTCCTGCTGGACTACTACATAATCAAGAGGAAACTTTACTGAGGACGTCCTCATCCGACGTCCTCTCCCTCACAATTCTCAAAACGAGACCGGCCATTTCCGAAGATGTGCCCACGGGAGCGGTCACGACAACACCGTCCTCGACGAGCCCGGACACGTCCTTGGGCGTGATCCTCATCTGGACCACGACTATCCCGGAACATCCTGTCTGTCTGAGCGAGTCGATGGCCTCGGGCAGTCTCTTCTTTACAGGTTCCGTTACCGGGAGGACTCTGAGTCCGAGCGCTTCCAGGGCCTCCACTACGTTGGAGCCGGAGCCCGGACTGTGGCCGAGCAGGACGACGCCATCGGCATCCGGGCAGTTCTTCGAGACGGTATCCGTCACGATCGACGGGATCTCGGGGCGGAGGCCGACGGGTTCGGTGACGATCATCCCGATCTCTCTGCCGTCATGGCGGATCGTCCCGGACAGGCTTCCGCGGTCCAGTCCCAGATTCCTGGGGATGGACTCCACATACCTGCCGTCGGACATGAAGACGGGGACGGCGACGATGTTCTCGGCGCCTTTGGAGAGAAGGTCGTCAAGGCCTTTCCGGAGCTTCGGTTCCCCGAACCTCTTGTATCCCACAGCCACTGGGCCGTCGAAGCTCTTCGAGACCGCTTGAGCCAGGAGTTCGATGCCATCGTTGCCGTTCTTGGAGCCGTGCGCTACCAGCAGGAGGCCGTTCATGACAATATAAGGAAGTCCTAAATATTAACCTCACAGCCTGGACTCGATCATCCTCTTGACGGCGTCGACGACCTCGGCGGAGGAGTAGCCGCCTCCCGAGTTCTTCATCACGAATCCGATGGCCTTGTTGGCCGCCTTCTCGTTCTTCCTGTAGTCGTCGATGATCCCGGGGTTCTGGTCCAGGTAGTCGGAGACCAGCTTGTCCAGGTCCCCTGACGCCCCCTTCACAGCATCGGCGTCCTCGCCGGTCATGAGGCA
>CAYZSQ010000066.1:0-7299 GCA_964479785.1 uncultured Methanomassiliicoccales archaeon | reverse complement strand
TATCTTCTACACATCTTCTACATCAGCACGTAGAAGATAATGTAGAAGATGATGAAGATGAGACTCTACTATGATTGTGGGATAGCATGTGTGGATGAGTACATAATCGCCAATCCAAAAACATGCCAGACTCCGCATGTCCTGTCGGCAGGAGCCAGCGCCCCTACTTGTGATATCCGCCATCAATGAGCGTTACAACACGATTCTGCGAAGAGATGAAGCGATGAAGAAATGATGAAGATGATGATGAAGAAGTGATGAAGAAGTGATGAAGAAGTGATGAAGAAAATGGGGCGGAGGATGGGCCTGACGGCCTGGGTGCACCGGGGGGCGAGAGGTTCAACGACTGGGCGATCAGGAGGTTGGCCATATCTCCATCCGACAGATGGACGGAAGGGGAGCGGGCGTCCGTGCTGGAGGTGTCTGGGTCTGGCCGCGTACGTGACCGTGCGGTCTGCACAGATACAGATAGGTTTAATAACAAGGATGGATTCACGACTCACAACAGCCTCGTAGTGTAGTGGTCAATCATGCGGGACTCTGGATCCTGCGACCTCAGTTCGAATCTGGGCGAGGCTACCATTCGTTTCTCCCATCCCTCCCTCGTCGGCATCCCTCCGTCGGCCATGTCCGGATCGTCCCGCGGACCCCGGAGGTCCAGGTCACGCGCGCGGGTGTGTCTGTGAGAACAATTATTAGCTCGGAGTAGATGGCCTGACCAGTGATTCAACATGATCAGCAGAGACGAGGTTCTGGGCAACCTTGAGGGGTACGACCTCAAGGAGGCCAAGATCGGTGTCATCGCCTCCCACTCTGCCCTGGACACATGCGACGGAGCCGTCTCCGAGGGATTCAGGACCGTGGCCGTGTGCCAGCAGGGCAGGGATGCGACGTTCTCCAGATACTTCAGGGCCCAGAGGGACCCCCAGGGGAACATCGTCAGGGGCGTCGTGGACGAGCCGGTCGTCCTGGACAAGTTCAGCAGCATCCTGAAGCCCGAGGTCCAGAGGGGCCTCATGGACAACAACGTCCTCTTCGTCCCCAACAGGTCGTTCGTCTCCTACTGCGGCATCGACGCGGTGGAGAACGACTTCGCCATGCCCATCGTGGGCAGCAGGAACCTCCTCAGGTCGGAGGAGAGGGGGGACGAGAGGGACTACTACTGGCTGCTGGAGCAGGCCGGGATGCCCTTCCCCAAGAAGGTCGAGAAGCCCGAGGACATCGACGGACTCACCATCATCAAGGTCCACCACAAGGTCAAGAAGCTGGAGAGGGGATTCTTCACGGCAAAGGACTACGACCAGTTCGTGGAGAAGTCCACCGAGCTGATCAAGCAGGGCGTCATCGAGGAGAACTTCCTGGAGCACGCCAGGATGGAGCAGTACATCATCGGCCCCGTGTTCAACCTGGACTTCTTCTACTCCCCGCTGGAGGAGAAGGGCGAGAGGGTGGAGCTCCTGGGCATCGACTGGAGGTTCGAGACCTCCCTGGACGGCTACTGCAGGCTCCCCGGCAAGCAGCAGGTGGAGCTGGAGGAGGACGGCATCATCCCCGAGTATACTGTGTGTGGGCACAACTCCGCAACCCTGAGGGAGTCCCTTCTGGACAAGGCCTTCGTGCTGGCCGAGAAGTACGTCGCGGCCACCAAGAAGTTCTACGACCCCGGGATCATCGGGCCGTTCTGCCTGCAGACCTGCGTCGACAAGGACCTGAACTTCTACATCTACGACGTCGCCCCCAGGATCGGAGGCGGCACCAACGTCCACATGTCCGTGGGGCACCCCTACGGCAACACCCTCTGGAGGAAGGACATGTCCTCCGGCAGGAGGCTGTCCATGGAGGTCCGCAGGGCCATCGAGCAGGAGCGCATCGAGGAGATCATCACCTGAGGTTGAGGAGCATGAACGCGAAACAGGCTATCGTCGTCCTGGCCGCCGTACTGGCGGCGGTCTGCATCCTGCCGTCGGTCGACGGTGCTGCGAACATCGGATTCAGCGACAACAATGTCGAGATCGACAGCATGAACGGTGGGAGCTACACGTTCACCGTCGACAGCGCGTCGATCAACTTCGAACTGACCGTCGACATCACGTACAACAATGAGGTCATAGACACCCAGTCCTTCACTGTCCAGGCCGGTGATACCAACACCATCACCGTGGACCTCGGAGAGGTCGCCTCCCTGGGAACGGGGGAGTACAGCATCAGGCTGGCAATGTCCACCGACCCCGATGGTCAGCTGAACGGTAGCGGGATCAACCTGACCGTCACCGTCAACCAGAACATCCTGTCCAACTGGGCGATCTACGCTGCCATCGCGGTGGTTGTCATCGTCATCGTGATCTTCGCCTACATCAGGATGCGCGACACCCCCAAGAAGAAGCCCGAGATGACCTTCGAGGAGCTCGAGGCCCAGAGGAAGGCCGAGATGGCCCAGAGGTCGGAGAAGAAGCAGAAGAAGCTCATCGGATCCTCCCAGCCCTCGACCCAGAGGAAGAGGTACGACTCCGGCAAGGAGAAGGCCGAGAAGCCCAAGAAGGAGAAGGAGCCGAAGCCCACCTTCGAGGAGCTCGAGGCCCAGAGGCAGGCGGAGAAGGCCGCCAAGGCCGAGAAGAAGTCCACCGGGCTCACCGAGAGGGAGAGGTACCTGGAGGAGAAGAGGAAGAAGAAGGAGCAGGAGTGACCCGCTCCGGGGCGGGGGTGACCCCGTCCCCCTCAAACCCGTTCCGACGATCCCCTTTGCGCGCCGACCGGGCGATCGTGGAGAACCCTTATCATCGGACGACGCATCCTAATATGCATGCGCCCCAAGCAGATCGACACGAGAGGCCTCCCATTCAAGGAGCTGCGTGGAGATGGCAAGTTCTACGTCGACAAATCCATGCTGATCGCGGATCTGCTGAGGCACAACGACCGCGGGGTATACCTCTACACCAGGCCCCGTAGGTTCGGGAAGTCCACCAACATATCCATGCTGGACGCATTCTTCAACATAAAATACAATGGGAATGACTGGTTCGACGGCCTGGAGATATCGGAGCACCGGGAGTTCGACGCCTACAGGAACGCCTATCCCGTCGTCTACCTGGACTTCAAAGGCGTCGAATCATCATCCTTCGAGGATTTCCTGGACTCCATGGCGACAGTCGCGATCAAGGCGTTCGATTCCTTCTACGACACCATCCGCGACATGGACCTGAGGCCGTCCGAATCTGCCATGGTCGACCGCATATGGTCCAAGACGGCATCGAAGGACGACATCAGGGAATCGGTGGGCATCCTCTGCGGAATCGTCGAGAGGGCCTACGGACGGAAGGTCGTCGTGCTGATCGACGAATACGACCGTCCGGTCACGGGATCCTTCAGGAAAGACCACCTGGAATCCGTAATCCGGTTCCTCGGCCTGTTCCTCACCAACATACTGAAGGGGAACGAGAGCGTACAGATGGCATACGTTACCGGCGTAATGCAGGTGGCTAAGTCTGGCATATTCTCCGGACTGAACAACCTGTCCGTGAACAACGTGTGCTCCCGCGACTCCGACGAGAGGTTCGGATTCACCGAGGATGAGATCAAGAAAATACTCAGTTACTACGGCCACCCAGAGAAGCTCGAGGAGGCCAGGGGCTGGTACGACGGGTACAGGTTCGGCGACGCCGAGGTGTACAACCCGTTCAGCATCATGTCGTACGTATCGAACAGGTTCACCCCCGCCAACTACTGGACGAACACCGGCAACGACAAACCGATGAGCTGGCTGATATCCAGGACGGACCCCGGTTCGGTGGAGGTCCTGGCCGACCTAGTGTCGGGTTCGACCGCGACGTCCGAACTGCACCTGGACGTGACCTACGAGGAGATGAGCCTCTCCAGGGGCATCGACCTCTATTCGCTCATGGTCATGACGGGATACCTGAAGGCGGTACCCCGGGCGGACGGGCTGTTCGATCTGTCGATCCCGAACAGGGAGGTCATGGAGCATGTGGACAGGGTCCTGAAGAGGAACCTTCCCGTTGAGGACCGCCCGATGATCGACTTCTGCAGGTCGGTCAGGGAATCCGACGGAGAGGGCATGGAATCGTCGCTGGCGGCCATCCTGGCCGGGACCAGCTACTTCGACATGCGGACCGAGGCAGCGTATGAAATCCTGGTCCTCACCGTCCTCCGGGGCATACCCGACGGGTACGAGGTGATGGCCCAGAGGGAGCACGGCAACGGCCGCACCGACATCATGCTGACCCCCCGGAGGGAGGGGCTCGACACCGTCATCATCGAGCTGAAGACCGCGGACACCGACTCGGCGCTGCAGTCCAGGGCCGAGGAGGCCCTGAGGCAGATCCACGACAGGAGATACTACAACGGCCTGTCGGGGGACGTGATTCTAGTAGGGATCGCCTTCCACGGGGTGGTGCCGAAGGTGGCCGTGGAGCGCCTGTCACTGTGACGGAGGGGATGCGCCCCGGATAAGGCGCGGTCCCCCTCGGAGCCTCAGCCCGGGGTCCCGGAGGTCCATGAGCGCCACCTCGCGCCTGTCCATGAAGAACCCCAGCTTCTTGTAGAGCAGGATCGACGGCGCGTTGTCCGGCTGGATCATGGCGTGGGCCACGCCGGCCCCCTGCTCCCTGCCCAGCCTGACGCACTCCCTGAGGAGCTTGTAGCCGACCATGTTCCTCCTGAAGTAGGGGTGCACCCCCATGTTCTCGATCCACAGGAGGTTGTCCTCGTCGGCGATGTGGTGGAGCATCTGGGCGAAGATGAAGCCGACGATCTCGCCGTCCTCCTCCGCCACCAGGCTCAGCCCGCTGTCCAGGTAGGCCTTGAAGTGGCTCCTGCTGCTGGCGCCCAGGTTGTCCTTCCAATCCTGGGGCAGGTCCTCCCACCTGTTCTCCAGGGTGGCGGCGAAGTACTCCCTGATGCAGGCGATCTCCAGCTCGCGGACCCTCTCGATGTCCCTGACCCTCACGGGGCGGATCTCCATGGTCACATCTCCTCGGGGGCGCCCATGCCGAGACAGTCCAGCACGTCGGCCATGACCGCCCTGGCGCACTCCACCATGGTCAGCCTGGCGTCCCTGCGGGGCCCGGCGTCCAGGACGGACACGGAGGCGTAGAACTGGTTGAACGCCACCGCCAGCTCGTGGCCGTAGGCCGGGAGGACGTGGACCCTCCTGGCGTCGCCGGCCTCCCTCAGGACCTCGCCGTAGCGGGCCAGCTTCTTGGCCAGGTTGATCTCGGAGGGATGGGTGAGCTTGGAGGGGTCGGTGTCCCTGGCGAACTCCCCGGCCTTCCTGAGCATGCTGCAGGACCTGGCGTGGACGTACTGGAGGTAGGGTCCGGAGTTCCCGTCGAAGTTCAGGGCCTCGTCCCACTTGAAGACGAGCTGCTTCTCCGGCTGCACCCGGACGATGTTGTACCTTATGGCGCCGGTGCCGACGATGCGGGCGATCTCCCTCATCCTCTCCTCGGTCATCTCGGCCCCGCGGGTCTCCACCCTGGACCTGATCTCCTGATAGGCGTGGGCGACGGCCTCGTCTATGAGGTCGTCCAGATAGACCACGGTGCCCTTCCTGGTGGACATCTTGCCCTCCGGGAGCGAGACGAAGGAGTAGAACATGGGCTCGGGCATCCTCTCGTGGCCCAGGATCTCCAGGGCCGAGCAGAGCTGCTTGGATCCCAGCTTCTGGTCCTCGCCCAGCACGTCGATGACGCGGTCGGACCTGGAGAACTTGTCCAGGTGGTAGGCGAGGTCGCGGGTGGTGTACAGCGTGGTCCCGTCGGACCTGGTGAACGTGAATTTGGTGTTCTTCCCCTGGATGCCGAAGTCCTTGAGGTCCACGTACCAGGCGCCGTCCTCGGTGGTCCCGGCGTAGGAGGACCGCTTGAGCCTCTCGACCACGTCCCTGGCGGACCCGTCCGCGATGAAGTCGGACTCCCAGGTGTACCTGTCCAGGGTGACGTTTATGCCCGCCAGGGTCTCCTTGAGGCCGTCCAGCATGACCTCGGCGGTGTGGCGGACGGTGTCGATGACCTCCCTGTCCCCGGCCTCGAACCTCCTGAGCATGTCGGAGATCCGGGCCTGTACGTCCTCCCGGGACTCCATCATGCGGTTGGCCACGCGGTACTTGGCCACCAGCCTGTGGTCGGTCTTGTCCCTCTCCTTCTCGTGGCCGGCGTTCCTGGCGTGCTCCTCCGCCTCGGCGTCGGAGACCTCGTCGGGGACGTTGTTGACCCCCCATGTGAGTATGACCACCTGCTTGCCCACGTCGTTGACGTAGTACTCGGTGGTGACGTCGTGGCCGCACCTCTTCAGGCACCTGGCGAGGGTGTCGCCGATGATCGGGTTCCTGGCCCTCCCCACGTGGATGGGGCCGGTGGGGTTGGTGGATGTGTGCTCCACGTTGACCCTGACCCCGGTGGGCGGGGCGACGAAGCACCCGTCGGCGGCGAGGATGTCGTCCAGGACCCCCCTGACCAGGGCGGACCCGTCCATGCAGAAGTTGAGGTAGCCGTTGCAGGAGGACACCGAGGCGATGAGGCCGGAGGGCTCCATGGAGGCCGCCAGCTCGTCGGCGATGGCCTGCGGCGCCTTCCTCAGGGCCTTGGACATTGTGAAGCAGGGCACCGCCAGGTCGGCGGTGTCCACCGAGGGGAGCTCGGTCACGAACTGCACGTCGGCGCCCATGGCGCCGAGGGCGTCCGCCACCTTGGTGCGGACCTGTTCCTCGAAATCTGACATCACCGTCATCTCAGTTCACCTTGTACCTGAGGAGCGCGGCGATGCCGCCGAATGCCTTCAGAAGCATGTCCCCCTCCTCCGAATCCGGGGATATGATCTGGACGCGGGTGTTGAACGCGTCCCCCCTGAGGAAGAAGTCGTCGATGAGGTCCTCGTCCCTGACGACGGATGTGGACCCGCCGCACTCGGGGCAGGCCACCTTCTCGTCCGCGTCCTTGACGGTGAGCTCGTGGGTGTGGCCGGACTGGCACTGCACGGTGATCCTCCTCTTGCTGAGGGACTCGGAGATCAGGAGCGTGTCCACGGCGCCCAGGTCGGTGGCCTGGCGGACCTCCTCCTCGCCGTAGCAGGACAGGCCCCCGTCGGCCTTCCTGATCTCGGTGAAGAGCCTCTGCATGTACTCCTTCTCCTTGGTCAGCTGCATGTCGGTGATGATGGACTTGGCGTTCTCCACCAGCTCCCTGAGCCCGGACTCGTCGGTGTACCCGGTGTCCACCAGGGGGGTGCACACCTTCTTCCTGAGCTCGTGGTGCAGGTACTCCTCCTTGACGAAGAAGTCCTTGG
>CAYZSQ010000065.1:0-7320 GCA_964479785.1 uncultured Methanomassiliicoccales archaeon | reverse complement strand
CCCCAGCAGGCTGGAGCCCTGAACATGGAAACACGGGGGGCATCCCCCATCCTTCCGTTTTGATTTAGGAACTCCCAAAGCTATTATATCCCACCGGGCCTAGTCGGAGCCGATGCGCGTAACAGCCAACGGTGTCTCCATCTACTACGAGGTCATGGGCGAGGGGCCGGCCCTGGTGCTGCTCCACGGGAACGGCGAGGACCACAGGATCTTCGACAGGGCGTCCTACTACCTTAGGCAGAGGTTCACCCTCTACCTGGTGGACTCCAGGGGCCACGGGGAGAGCTCGCCGGTGAACGAGTACCACTACCAGGACATGGTGGACGACCTGGCGGTGTTCATCAGGAAGATGAAGCTGGAGAGGCCCGCCATACTGGGTTTCAGCGACGGGGCCATCGTGGGGCTGATGTTCGCCTCCCAGCATCCCGACAAGCTGTCGCATCTGTTCGCCTGCGGCGCCAACACCCGCCCGGAGACGCTGAAGGGCCTCTCCATGGCGAGGCTGCGCCGGGGCCCCATGGAGAAGAAGGACCCCAAGGTCAGGATGATGCTGACGGAGCCGAACATCACCGCCGAGGACCTGGCGAGGATCGAGGTGCCGGTGACCGTGGTGGCCGGCAGCAGGGACTGCGTGGACAGGAGGGACACGGAGTTCATCGCCAACTCGGTGAGGAACGGCAAGATCGTCATCATGCAGAGGTGCGACCACTCCAGCTACATAGTCCACAACACGAGGATCGTGGACCCGGTGTTCACCGAGCTGGGGATAGACATCACCGGTTTGGACGTGGTCTACCACATCCCCCGCTGAACAGAACGGGGGGTTTTTCGGGCACCCCCCGCTTCCGCTTATATACCATGCGGGGAATCGAATCACCGGTAAGATGTCGGCACCCGGAGACACGTACGAGCGCGAGCTGAAGGCCCTCCTGGCAGGGGACGAGAGGGCGGTGGCCAAGATGGTGAAGACCTGCAACGCCATGGAGACCGCCGCGTACAACTCCATGCTCAGGGAGCCCTTCCTGGTGATCAGGGCCGCCGGCTCGCTGGGGGTGGACCTGGTGGCCCTCAGGTGGGACTTCTCCTTCCCCATCGAGGTGAAGAGCTCCTCCGAGCCCGTGATGCACTTCAGCAGGAGCCAGAGGCTGGTGGAGCAGGCGGACGCCATGCTGCAGGAGTGCAACAGGTGCCACCTGGTCCCGATCTACGCCTTCAGGCTGAAGTCCTTCAGGGGGGACCCCTGGAGGGTGTTCACCATACCCAGCGACCACCAGTACAAGGGCAGGCACTCCGTCCTCTACAGGAGGCTGCCCAAGCTGGACGTCACCAGCAGCGGGAACTACATCATGAGGTGGGAGGACGGGATGAAGCTGTCCGACTTCCTTATGTACACCGGCATGACCGAGTACTCCACCATGGGGTGAGCGGGACCCTCGTCAGAACTCATAGGGCTCATCACCGTTCAGCCTGTGTTGATCATCATCCGGACGGGTCCCGTCAGAAGGATGGGGCGGTGGTACATAATCCGTTGCCAGGGCGCCGGTCCCCGGTGCATGGACATCCGTCTAACGGAATCCGATATCTTGTACATGGAAACAGAATTCAATCGAACATTAGACAATTGTCTATCAAATCTTGGGAATCCACAGGCCAACGAAACAAGCTTTTTAAATCGTACCGGCATCATTCGTCCAGAGGGGCGTGTACGCCCGCGGGCAGGATTCAACATGGAGGACCTATTCAAGCAGACCGATACCGTCAACAGCCTACTGGCGCGCTACGGAGTCAAGTTCGGCATCTACAAGGACGGCAAGTTCAAGGAGCAGCTGTTCCCCTTCGACCCGATACCCAGGGTCATCACCCATGACGAGTTCGACTACCTGTCCAGGGGCCTGGCCCAGCGCGTGGACGCCCTCAACCGCTTCCTGGCCGACGTCTACGGGGAGAAGCGCATCATCAGGGACGGGGTGGTGCCGGAGGAGTTCGTGTTCTCCTCGTCGGGGTACCTGGCCCAGTGCGAGGGCATCGTCCCGCCCAAGGGGGTCCACAGCCACATCTCCGGCATAGACCTGGTGCAGTCCAAGGACGGGGGGTGGTACGTGCTGGAGGACAACCTCAGGGTCCCGTCCGGGGCCTCCTACCCGCTCATAGCCAGGACCCTCACCCGCATGTCCAGCCCCGAGACCTTCAGGCAGCACGCCGTGGAGGACAACAGGGACTACGCCCAGCTGCTGAGGGCCACCATGGACAACGTCGGCACCGGGGGGATCAACGTGGTCCTGACACCCGGAAGGTACAACGCGGCATACTTCGAGCACTCCTACCTGGCGGAGCAGACCGGCGCCGTGCTGGTGACCGGCCAGGACCTGACGGTGGAGGACGACGTGGTGTACTACATCGACTATCACGGCGAGAGGCAGAGGGTCGGGGCGGTCTACAGGAGGATCTCCGACGAGTACCTGGACCCCATGGAGTTCGTGGAGGACTCCCTCATCGGGGTGCCTCACATCATGTCCGCCTACCGCGCCGGCAACGTGGCCCTGATCAACGCCCCCGGCAACGGCGTCGCCGACGACAAGGGGATCTACTACTTCGTGCCCAGGATGATCGAGTACTACCTGGGGGAGGAGCCCGTCCTCCACAACGCCCCCACCTACCTGCCCTTCTACGATGAGGACAGGGACCACGTGCTGGAGAACTTCGACAGGCTGGTGATCAAGGACGTGGCCGAGGCCGGGGGCTACGGCGTGGTCTTCGGGAGCAAGCTGTCCCCCGAGGACAGGGAGTCCCTGATCCGCCTGATCGAGACCGAGCCCAGGAGGTTCATCGCCCAGGAGGTCATCGACTTCAGGGACCTGGACATATTCGACGGGGGCAAGAGGGTGTCACGCAAGGCCGACCTCCGCGCATTCGTGCTCACCGGGGCGACCACCATGGTCTGGAGGAGCGGGCTCACCAGGTTCTCCAGGAACCCTGACTCGTTCATAGTCAACTCCTCCCAGGGCGGGGGATTCAAGGACACATGGGTCCTATCCAGGTGATATCATGAGCCACATCTCATACGAAAGGGCCAACGAGCTGTTCTGGCTCGGCAGGTACGTGGAGAGGGTGTACACCACCATCGACGAGTTCTTCAAGGGATTCGACAGGATGATCGACGAGACCGAGGTCTCCTATCCGGAGTACTGCAGGAGGGTCAGCATCCCCAACGTCTACGCCGACAAGGCCGACTTCCTCAGGAACTACCCCTTCGACGAGTCCAACCCGGACTCCATCATCAGCAACCTCACCCGCGCCTACGACAACGCGGTGGTGCTGAGGGACGACATCGGGACGTCCACCCTGTCCTACATCCAGCTGGCCATCTACGACATGAGGAAGGCCTCCCTGACCAACGCCCCGCTGGTGGGGCTGCTGAGGGTCACCGACGACCTGCTGGCGTTCTGGGGCTGCCTGGACGACAAGGTGGCCAGCCAGAGCGAGAGGAGCATCGTCAAGACCGGCAGGAGGGTGGAGAGGGTGGACCTCTACCTGAGGTTCGGCATGCCCGGGGACGCCATCATCCACGAGATCAACCGCCTGGAGAAGAGGATAATGCTCACAGGTCTGAAGTACGACGAGGACGCCATCCCCCGCCTCAGGGAGCTGGTGTCCTCCGGGTTCGCCGGCTACCCCGACGCCGTCCACCTGGTCGAGGGTTTCGTGCACGTCTGAGAAAGCTTTAACCCCCTGGGAGGGTTCTGCGGAGTCCAGGGAGTGGTCGTCACGGCCAATGCGAAGCTGTCCTACACATACGGTCTCATGATGGCGTTCGACGGGGAGGCGAGGAGACACTCCTTCGCCCTCAGGTGCGAGCCCCAGGACACCCTCAGGCAGAGGGTGCTGTCCTCATCGGTGGCCGTGCTCCCGGGCACGGCCGTCACCCGTTCGGTGGACGGCTTCGGGAACCGCACCGTGGCGGGCACCATCGACAGGCCCCACACCCAGTTCTCCGCCGTGGCGGAGGGCGTGGTGGAGATCCTGGGCCGTTCCGAGGGCCCCGTGCCCGAGTCCGCCGCCGGCCCCAGCGACCACATGGTCTACCGGCACCACACCCCGGTGACCCGGCCCGGGCCCGCGGTCAGGGGCTTCCTGGAGTCCGCCCCGGACTGCCGGTGCTCCCCGCTGGAGGGGGCCGTCGGCCTGATGCACAGGCTGCACCATCGCTTCGAGTACGTCAAGGGGGTGACGGACCCGTCCACCACCGCCGAGGAGGCCCTGGCCCAGGGCGAGGGGGTCTGCCAGGACTACGCCCACGTGCTGATATCGCTGCTCAGGTGCAGGGGCGTCCCCGCCAGGTACGTGGTGGGATACACCAGGGGCGAGGGGGAGAGCCACGCCTGGACGGAGGTCCTCCAGGACGGGACATGGTACGGTCTGGACCCCACCGCCGACGGCCCGGTCGGCGCCGATCACATCAAGGTGTCCCACGGAAGGGACTGCAACGACTGCAGGATCAACCGCGGCGTCTTCGTGGGAGCGAAGGTCGCGTCGCAGCAGGTGTCCGCGGCGGTCGACATCACATATCGAGGTTTTCCGGATGATACAGGAAGTGGTCAAGCTCAGCCTCCCCGTGGGGGAGGACCTCAGGATCGTCAAGAACAGGCTGCGGCCCGACGGCCCCATCGCGGGGCTGAAGAGGATATGCATCGTCACCGGCACCCACGGCGACGAGCTGGAGGGCCAGCTGGTGTGCTTCGAGCTCAACAGGTACATCAGGGAGAACATGCGGCACCTCAGGGGGATCGTGGACATCTACCCGGCCATCAACCCCCTGGGCATAGACTCCATAACCAGGGGCATCCCCGGGTTCGACCTGGACATGAACAGGACCTTCCCCGGGAACCGCCAGGGATCCATGCCGGAGTACATCGCCGCGGAGATCTTCGACGACATCCGCGGGGCCGAGGTGTGCGTGGACATCCACGCCAGCAACATCTTCCTGAGGGAGATCCCCCAGGTCAGGATCAACGAGATCTCCGCCGGGGAGCTGGTGCCGCTGGCCAGGCACATGAACGTGGACTTCATATGGGTCCACTCGGCGGCCACGGTGCTGGAGTCCACCCTGGCCTACTCGCTGAACTCCGTGGGCACCAGGACGCTGGTGGCCGAGATGGGTGTGGGCATGAGGCTCACCCGGGAGTACGGCGACCAGCTGAGCCGGGGGATCATCGCCCTGATGGCCCACCTGGGGATGTGGGACGGGCCGGTGCCCGAGGTCAGGGATCCCATCGTGTCCGTGGACAGGGAGGTGGAGTTCATCAACGCCGAGAGGTCCGGGATATTCGTCCCCCACATAGAGCACTGGACCGACATGAGGGAGGGGGAGCACCTGGGCGACATCGTCAGCCCCCTCACCGGGGACGTGCTGGCGGAGATCAGGTCGCCCTGCGACGGCGTGGTCTTCACCCTGAGGGAGTACCCGGTGGTGGACGAGGGCTCGCTGATCGCCAGGATCCTGAGGATGTGATCGATATGCAGAGGGAGATCGTCTATCAGATGGAGTCCCTGTACCGGGACGATTTCAGGATCTACGGCTACAGGTTCGGGTCCGGCGAGAAGACCATGTGCGTCGTCGGGTCCATGAGGGGCAACGAGGTGCAGCAGCTCTACTGCTGCTCCCAGCTGGTCGACAGGCTCAAGACGCTGGAGTCCAGGGGCCTGATCAACGAGGGGCACTCCATAATGGTGATACCCTGCGCCAACCCCTACTCCATGAACATCGGGAAGAGGTTCTGGCCCACCGACAACTCGGACATCAACAGGATGTTCCCGGGCTACGACCTGGGCGAGACCACCCAGAGGATCGCGGACGGCCTGTTCAAGGAGCTCATGGGCTACAGGTACGGGGTCCACTTCGCCAGCTACCACGCGTCCGGGCAGTTCACCCCCCATGTGAGGATGATGAGGACCGGATTCGAGAGCGTGGAGGACGCCAAGGCCTTCGCCATGCCCTACGTGGTGCTGGTGGACCCGGTGCCCTACGACTCCGCCACCCTGAACTACAACTGGCAGGTCTGGGAGACCAGCGCCTTCTCGGTGTACACCCACGAGACCTCCAGGATAGACAGGGCCAGCGCCATCAGGGTGGTCAACAGCGTCACCAGGTTCCTGAACAAGATCGGTGCCGTCACCTACGACGGCAGGTCCGGGTTCGTGTCCGACGTGATCGAGGACAGCCACATGGTGAACATCCAGAACCGCCAGTCGGGCATATTCGAGCCCCTGGTGGACGTGGAGGCCCAGGTCTCCGCCGGGGACGTGCTGGCAAGGGTCATCGACCCCTACGAGGGCAACGTCAGGGAGGAGATCCGGGCGGAGGTGGACGGGGTGGTGTTCTTCAGGCACTCCCGGCCACTGGTCTTCGCCGACACCGTGACCTTCAGGCTGATCCCCATAGGGGAGTTCAAGGTCCGCGGACCCGACAGATGACAGGGATAGAATCGGGATGATCGAGGCGCGGAGAGGGAGATTCGAACTCCCGTGGAGAAACTCCACCGGTTTTCAAGACCGGCGCCGTGGGCCAGACTTGGCTATCTCCGCTTGATGTCTGGAACCGCCACCGGATATATAATCCTGAACTCCCGGCGGACCTCGGGGTCATGCAACGGTGTCCGACCGTGACGAAGTTAGATATACGCACACCCCGGTGTTCACACGGTGAGCAATCTGAACGGGAAACAGATAGCGGCTGTCTCCGTCGTCGCCGTCATCCTGGTCGCCGTCTGCGCCGTCGCCCTGTACGACCGGGATGCGGAAGGTGACGGGACCCGGAGCTGGAACCACTCCAGTCTCGTCGGCAACCTGCCGGACGAGGTTCCCGACGCAGTCGACGACTTCTACACCTACGTGAACTATGACTGGATCTCCGAGAACCAGGACATCGAATCCGTCACCTTGCCGTTCTACACCCTCCAGGAGTACGTGTACGAGCAGTTCGATCTCCTCGATGGTTCAGGCGACCCGGGATACGAGCTGTACCTGGAGATAACGGAGGCCTATCTGGACACCGATCTTCGCGATGAGATCGGCACGGACGAGCTCATGGAGTACGTGAACGGCCTGATCCACGCCGAGAGCCTGGACGACCTGACCGACTACCTCGTCGGCGGGGACTGCGTCCTGACCCACCCCATGTTCGAGGTGGAGGTCTTCGCCTACAAGATGTACAGCGACGAGTACGTCGCCTACATCATTCCATATGTCCCGACCACCAATGACGAGTACTTCGGCTCACTGCTGTCCCTGATCGGATACTCCGACGAGGAGGTGGAGTCCATG
>CAYZSQ010000064.1:0-7546 GCA_964479785.1 uncultured Methanomassiliicoccales archaeon | reverse complement strand
TCATCCTGCTGTTCTTCGTGATGCGCTCGTACACCATCCCGTTCAGGTCCGTCCTGACCATCCTGATGAGCATCTGCTGGACCCTGGCCATCACCCACCTGATCTTCGGCGACGACGTCACCTGGCTGATCCCGCTGATCCTCCTGGTGATCTGCCTGGGCCTGGGCATGGACTACGACATCCTGCTGACCACCAGGATCAAGGAGAACGTCAGGCACCTGGGCATGACCAACGACGAGGCCATCCACCACGCCGTCATCCACTCCGGCTCGGTGATCACCATCTGCGGGCTGATCATGGGCGGGGCCTTCGGAACGCTGATGCTGTCCTCCATGGACATGCTCCAGCAGTTCGGGTTCGCCCTGTGCTTCGCCATCCTGGTGGACGCGCTGATCGTCAGGACCTACATCGTCCCCGCCGTCATGCACCTGCTGGGAGACTGGAACTGGAAGGGGCCCAGGTTCCTGATGGCCAAGGCCGATAAGGCGGCGCAGGACGAAGACCAGTGACCATGCAAGGGGGCCCCGGCCCCCACCCTTACACCTTCTGCCTTCCCCCTCGTCCGGACGATCGCCGACCCCCGCTGGAACCTTCCACCGGCCATTGTTATCAAATTGATAACATTATATACAAGAGAACATTATCGATTTGATATGACAGTGGATGTTGACTCCATCATGGAGTGCCTGGGCAACCCGACGAAGGCCAGGATACTGATACTCATGAAGGAGAACGGGCCACTGACACCCAAGCAGATACTGCAGATCGACGGCAGGCTGCCCCAGGCGACGGTGTACCGGGCCATCAGGAACATGGAAGAATGCAAGGTGCTGAAGGTGGTGGCCGAGACCAAGGTCAAGGCGATCGTCGAGAAGACCTACAACGTCAACGAGGAACTGACGGGACAGCTGAAGGACTTGGTGGTCTCCAACAACGGGGACGTCTACTTCCGGCTGTTCGCCGGCTTCGCCTTCGAACTGATGAGGGCCTTCGAGGACTACTCCAAGAGGGACGACATAGACATCTGCAACGACGGGTCCGGGTTCATAGGCGTGCCCGTGTACGCCACCAGCCAGGAGATCGCGGACCTGTACAGGGAGATATGCGACCTGCTGAAGCCGTACCAGCAGCGCCGGTCCCCGGAGCAGATGCGCCACACCTTCGGGGTGGTGACCACTCCGCCCAAACCCGATGTAATCAGAAACACGAACACGACATGAGAGAGGGATGAGATGAAGTTCAACTACCGCATTGTGAGGCTCAGACGCAAGGACCTCGAGAAACTGAGGGACTCCGGTGAGATGACGGACATAGAGGTCGTGGGGATGCTGTACGCAGACGAGGACGTGGACCCGGAGCTGGTGAAGGCCACCGTGTCCAGCACCAAGATCTACGGAGCGATCCTCGGAAGGTCCGACACCAGGTCCGCGCTCCTGGACGTCAGCTCGATCTGAGGGGGATCCGTCCCCCTCCCAATCCCCTTAGATTCCCACATAGGAAACGTTCCCATTTTGGTAACATTTATAACCCCCATCCCATGATGGGTCCGGCATGAGCATCGACCTAGAGGACATCAACGGGTGCTTCCGGAATCCGACGAAGTTCCGCATCCTATCGATGCTGAGGAAGAACGGTCCCATGACCGCGAGGCAGATGATGGACGAGGCGACGGACATCCCCCAGACCACCCTCTACCGCACCCTCAGCTGGCTGAACGGCCGCGGGATACTGGTCGTGACGTCCGAGAACAAGGTCCGGGCCATGACCGAACGGACCTACTACTTCAGCGACGACATGCTGAACTTCAACGTGGACACCATTAGGAACAACGACCTGGAGGGCTTCAGGCGCGCCTTCGGCGCCTTCGTCATGGAGCTGGCGTCGGAGTTCGACGACTACTGCTCCAGGGAGGACTCCAACTTAGTGAGGGACCATCCCCGCTTCATCTCCGTCAACGTCTACGCCACGGACGAGGAGCTGAGGGAGATCGAGGACGCCATCATGAGGACGGTGATGCACCACACCGGCCGCAGGTCCGAGGACCAGACCATGCGCACCATGACCATGATAACCGGGCCCCCGGCCAGAGGATGCGGGGTGAAAGAATGATACTGAAGTACCTCAGGCCCCGGGACTGGTGCCTGGTCGCACTGTGCGTCGTGCTGATCGGGTTCATGGTCTACCTGGAGCTGGAGATCCCCGGCTACATGTCGGACATCACCCTCGAGCTGACGTCGGACATGGACCTGGACGTCATCTACCACGACGGCGCCATGATGATCCTGTGCGCCTTCGGCAGCCTGGTGGTGTCCGTCGTCGTGGGCATGATGGCGGCCTACATCGCCGCCTCCCTGGCCAAGACCCTCCGCGCCCTGGAGTTCGAGAAGGTGCAGTCCTTCTCCAGCGCCGAGATGAACGGGTTCTCCACCGCCAGCCTGATCACCCGCTCCACCAACGACATCACGCAGATCCAGATGGCCATGGCCATGGGGCTGATGGTCGTGATCCGCGCACCCATCATGGCGGTGTGGGCGATCACCAAGATCGCCGACAAGAACTGGGAGTGGACCGTGGTCACGGCGGCCGCCGTTATCGTGGTCCTGCTCACGATCAGCATCGTCATGCTCTACGTGGTCCCCCGCTTCAGGAGGATCCAGGGCCTGACCGACAACGTCAACAGGGTCACCCGCGAGAACCTCAGCGGGATCCGCGTGGTCCGCGCCTACAACGCCGAGTCCTACCAGGAGTCGAAGTTCGACAGGGCCAACGACGACCTGACCAACACCAACCTGTCCGCAAACCGCGCCATGGCCACCATGTTCCCCGTGATGATGCTGATCATGAACGGGCTGTCGGTGGCCATCTACTGGATAGGGGCCATCCTGATCAACGAGGCCGGTGCCGGCATGGAGGCACAGCTCCTGTACAGCGACATGGTCGTGTTCACCTCCTACGCGATGCAGGTGGTGATGTCCTTCCTCATGATGGTCATGATCCTGATGATCCTGCCCCGCGCCATGGTCGCCTCCAGACGCGTCCAGGATGTCATCGGCACCGAGCCGTCCATCCGCGACGGAAAGGGTGCAACCCCTACCGAGGAGGGGACGGTGGAGTTCAGGGACGTGACCTTCAGGTATCCCGGGGCCGGAGGGGACGTGCTGCACAACATCAGCTTCACCGCCTCCAAGGGCGAGACCGTAGCCTTCATAGGGTCCACCGGCAGCGGGAAGACCACCCTGGTCGATCTGATCCCTAGGTTCTACGACGTCACCGGCGGACAGGTGCTGGTGGACGGCGTGGACGTCAGGGACTACAAGCTGTCCGACCTGAGGGGCAGGCTGGGATACGTGCCCCAGAAGTCCTTCATGTTCAAGGGCACCGTGGACTCCAACGTCAGATACGGGGACACCTCCGCTTACAGGACCGAGGAGGATGTGCGCAAGGCCGTGGAGATAGCGCAGGCCGCCGGCTTCGTGGATTCCAGGCCCGGGGGCCTCGAAGGGGAGGTGTCCCAGGGCGGGACCAACCTGTCCGGTGGCCAGAAGCAGAGGCTCTCCATCGCCAGGGCGGTGTGCCGCAGGCCGGAGATCTACATCTTCGACGACACGTTCTCCGCACTGGACTACAAGACCGACAAGGTCCTGAGAACGACGCTCAGAAGAGAGACCGAAGGGACGACCACCCTGATCGTCGCACAGAGGATCGGCACCATCATGGACGCCGACAGGATCGTGGTGCTGAAGGACGGCGAGGTGGCCGGCATCGGCAGGCACGAGGAGCTGCTGCGCACCTGCCCGGAGTACCTGGAGATCGCGAAGTCGCAACTGTCCGAGGAGGAGCTGGGACTATGAGCGAGCACAATCGCGAACACAGGCCCAGGGGCCCCGGCCCCAGAGGTCCCGGGCCCATGATGGCCACGGAGAAGGCCAACGACTTCAAGGTTGCCTGGGGCAGGCTGTTCAGATACATGGAGAGGTTCAAGATACCGATCGTGGTGGCGCTGATCGCCGCCTGTTTCGGCACCGTGCTGACTGTGATCGGCCCCAACATCCTCAGCGACGTGGCCGACAAGATCATGGTCGGTCTCGAGTACCAGATGGACTACGAGGGCGTGGTGGACCTCATACTCCTGCTGGTGGCCATCTACGCGGTCAGCGCCGTGCTGACGTTCATCCAGCAGTACATCATGGCCACCGTCTCCCAGAGGACGGCCTTCAGCCTCCGCAGGGACATATCCCGGAAGATCAACAGGCTGCCCCTCAGGTACTTCGACACCGCCACCACCGGCGACGTCATGAGCCGCGTCACCAACGACGTGGACACCGTGGGGCAGTCCATGAACCAGAGCATCAGCTCCCTGGTCTCCGCCATCGCCATGCTGGTGGGATCCGTGGTCATGATGCTCTACACCGACCTCACCCTGGCGGCGACCGCCATACTCTCATCGATGTTGGGCTTCGCCTTCGTCTTCATCGTCATGTCCAGGTCCCAGAAGTACTTCTCCCGCCAGCAGAGGGACCTTGGGGCCATGAACGGCCACGTGGAGGAGGTCTACACCGGCCACAAGGTCATGAGGGCCTACGGCGGGGAGGCGGACGCCAGGAGGGAGTTCGACAGCATCAACGAGAGCCTGTTCAGATCCAACTTCATGTCCCAGTTCCTGAGCGGCATGATGCAGCCGTTCATGAACTTCATCGGGAACTTCGGGTACGTCATGGTGTGCATCGTCGGCGCGCTCCAGTACATCAACAACAGCATCTCCTTCGGGACCATCGTGGCGTTCATCGTCTATGTCAGACTGTTCAGCCAGCCCCTGACCCAGCTGTCGCAGGCCTTCGCCACCATGCAGTCCGTGGCCGCCGCGTCGGAGAGGGTGTTCAAATTCCTGGACGAGCCGGAGATGGATGACGAGTCCGATAAGACCACGAAGCTGACCGAGGTCAGGGGACACGTGGAGTTCAGGGACGTCCATTTCGGATACTCCCCGGACAGGGAGATCATCCACGGGTTCTCCGCGGAGATACATCCCGGCCAGAAGGTGGCCATCGTGGGGCCCACCGGCGCCGGCAAGACCACCATGGTCAACCTGCTGATGCGCTTCTACGACGTGGGCAGCGGGGACATCCTGATCGACGGGGTCTCCGTGAAAAGCATGAGGCGCGAGGACGTGCACGACCTGTTCTGCATGGTCCTCCAGGACACCTGGCTGTTCGAGGGCACCATAAGGGAGAACATCGTCTACAGCCGGGGGGACGTCCCGGACGAGAGACTGGACGAGGTGTGCAAGGCCGTCGGCCTCTACCACTTCATCCAGACCCTGCCGGACGGGTACGACACCGTCCTGGGCGACAACGCCACCCTCTCCGCCGGGCAGAGGCAGCAGGTCACCATAGCCAGGGCCATGGTGGACGGCTCCCCTCTGCTGATCCTGGACGAGGCCACCAGCTCGGTGGACACCAGGACCGAGAGGGTGATCCAGGAGGCCATGGACAACCTCACCGAGGGCAGGACGTCCTTCGTCATCGCCCACAGGCTCTCCACCATCAGGAACTCGGACCTCATCCTGGTCATGAGGGACGGGAACATCGTGGAGCAGGGCGACCACGACCAGCTGCTGGCCCGGGGCGGGTTCTACGCCGACCTGTACAACAGCCAGTTCACCCAGGGCGGCGAGGACTGAGGTCCCCCGCCCCGGAAACCTCTTCCGCATCCGCCGGTGTTAACGGCGTTGCCCCCGGTCGGATGCGGTACGCACTTTTTTATGTGCTCTAAGTGTGAACTAGCACGGTATTGTAATGGACGCAAGCACAGCATTGGCCTTCGCCATCTACTTCGTCGCCCTGGTCATCATCGGAGTCCACTTCTGGAGGGTGAAGGACCGGGACAGCATGGAGGACTACATCCTCGGAGGTAGGTCGTTCGGCCCCTACGTAAGCGCGATGTCCGCGCAGGCATCCGACATGAGCGGATGGCTGCTCATGGGACTTCCCGGATCCGTCGTCCTCGCCGGTCTCGGCCAGGCCTGGATCGGAATCGGTCTGCTCATCGGATCCTACACCTCCTGGCTCTTCGTGGCGAAGAGGCTCAGGAAGCACTCCGTCGTATCCAAGAACTCCCTCACCATGCCCGAGTTCTTCTCCAACCGCTTCGGGGACCACAAGGGCTATCTCCGCATCATCTGCGCGATCATCATCCTCTTCTTCTTCACCATCTACGTGGGATCCGGGTTCAAGAGCTGCGGGATCGTCATGGAGATGCTGCTGCAGGACACCGGCATGCAGATCGGGATCCTGGTGGGAGGGATCGTGATCATCCTGTACACATTCCTCGGAGGCTACAAGGCCCTCTGCTGGACCGACTTCTTCCAGGCCATCCTGATGGTTGTGGTCATCGTCGCGGTCCCCCTGATCATCATCGGGGACTTCGGATGGGACAACATCACCGCGGGATGGGAGGAGATCATGGCGACCGAGGTGGCCGGCTACACCAGCCTGTTCTACAACGACGGTCTGCCGATAACCGCGGTGGTGGTGATATCCGGACTGGCCTGGGGCCTGGGCTACTACGGGATGCCCCACGTGGTCGTCAGGTACATGTCCGTCAGGAAGGTCAGCGAGATCAAGGTCGCGCGCAGGGTCTCCCTCATCTGGGGGGTGCTGGCGCTGTCCTTCGTCTGCCTGATCGCCATCATCGCGGGGGTCTACCTCCCGGCCAACGGCATCGACATCCTGTCGATGGACAGTTCCCAATCCGAGTACGTGTTCATGTACACCGCCCAGGTCCTGTTCGAGAACACCGCGCCGTTCATCCTGGGAGTGGTGTTCGCGGCCATCCTGGCGGCGATCATGTCCACCGCCTCCTCCCAGCTGCTGGTGTCCGCCTCGTCGGTCACCAACGACATCCTGGCCAAGACCGACAGGGTCCACATCTCCGAGAGGAACCTGATGTGGCTCGCCAGGGGCATCGTGGTGGTGATCTCGATCGTCGGCATGTGCCTGGCCCTGTTCGGCAGCAACAACATCATGGGACTGGTGTCCTACGCCTGGGCCGGGTTCGGCTCCGCGTTCTCGCCGGTCATGATCCTCGCCCTGTTCTGGAAGCGCATGAACTGGCAGGGCGCCATGGCCTCCATGATCGTGGGATTCGCCGTGGTGGTGTTCTGGGAGACCTTCATGGGCTTCACGGACCTGTACTCCCTGTTCCCCGGATTCATCCTGGCGTTCATCGCCGGAGTGGTGGTGTGCCTGCTGACGCCGCCCCCCTCCAAGGAGATCACCGACGAGTACGAGGCCGCCCAGACCTACCAGGACCCCGTCGAGGAGGCCCTGTGAGAAACCAGGGGGACCGTCCGAGGTCCCCCTCCCTTCCGTCCCGGACATATGTTGTGATATAACTATCGTCTGGAAATTCTTTTTATCACGGTTTGCGCTTGCGATTATGCAACAGCTTCATTTTTACACAAGCATTAAATATAATAATCGAGAAAATCCGATTATCTTCCATTAACGGACATTGATTTTATTTGCACGGATTTGCACATCGCAGA
>CAYZSQ010000063.1:0-7643 GCA_964479785.1 uncultured Methanomassiliicoccales archaeon | reverse complement strand
TGCCGTCTTCGTTATATTCGATGTAATATACATCATCGCCTGCGCTGACGACTACGGCCTCGGCCTCCCCGCCGTCGGACAGTGCCAGCGGGAGGGCCGCGGCCAGACAGAGCACAAGGGCCAGGCACGCGACCAGCTGTCCGTCGGATCTCTTCGTCATGAGGATTCCCCGTTGATGCCGTCCGCTCGGACGGTCTCTCCTCATCGGATATCCGTTCACTTGTATATCACAGTGACCCGCTGGGATTTACGGGCCGGGGCCGGCCCCCGGGTACGCGGTCCGGACGTTATGCCGGGGGAGCCCCATCCCCCGACGGCCTTACAGGTTCTCCCGGCGAAGCTCGCCGAGGGTTGCCACCCTCTGGGCGAAGGCGTCGTGCTTGTGGATCGACTCCTCGGAGTTGCTGATCACGTCGATCTCGACCCCGTCGGGGAGGTCGGCGTACCTGCTGACGAACTTGTCCAGGACCTCCCTGACCACGTCCTCCACGAACCTGGTGTTCCTGTGGGCGTTGATGACCACCTGGCCCTCGTCGGGCCTCTTGAGGAGCTCGAAGGTCGGCGAGGAGAAGGACTCCTGGGCGATGTCGATGAGCTCGTCCGCCTCTATGGAGACGTCCTCGGGCATGGTCACGTTCATGGTGATGACGTTCCTCTGGTTGTGGGACATCACCGGCATGTCCCCGGCGTACTCCAGCATCTCGGTGACGGTCTGCTGGGCGCAGGGGCAGGCGGTCATCCCCACGACCCTGACGCCGATGGACTTGGTCAGGGGCCCGTCGCGGACGATGTGCCCTCCGGCCATGATCGTGAACATCTCGAAGGTGTCCCTGCCCAGGGGGGTCCTGGAGCTGCGGAAGTACTCCGCGGAGATGGCCACGTCGGCGGTGGTGGCGTACTCGTGGTGCACCAGGAGCCTCCTGCAGATGTCGGCGGCCATGTCCTCGAGGCCGGTGATGGGCTTGCTCACGCTCTCCTCCACGACCTCGTTCAGGACCTCCACGTTCCTGGACATGTGCGAGCCCTTCTGGTCCGCCGGCAGGTCCACGAATATGTCGATTGAGCAGTTCAGGGCGTTGTTCAGCGTCCCGTCGATGCCCTGCCTGCTGACCAGGACGGGCTTGCGGACGCCCCTCACACCGACACGGGAGAGCCTGTAGCTCGCGTCCCCCCTGCCGTACTGCAAGTCGCATTTCAAAACCATGAGGGAGCGTATGCCAAAATCAACTTAAAGGAGATATATCTACAACTGAATCGGTAGGAAAATGCACTGCGGAGTCGACGAGGCCGGAAGGGGTTCGGTCATGGGGCCGCTGGTTGTGGGCGCCGTGTCCGTGGAGGACGACTCCGTCCTTACCGGGATCGGGGTCAGGGACTCCAAGAGGCTGACGCCGAGGGCCCGCGAGAGGATGTACGACGAGATCACCGCATCCGCCCAGTGGACGGTGGTCCTGGCCTCCGCCAGGGACATCGACGACCGCAGGAGGACCATGTCGCTGAACGATGTGGAGCTCCGCATGTTCGCCGAGGCGGTGTCGGGGCTCCGGTCGGACACCGTCTACGCGGACTGCCCCGACGTGAACGAGGCGTCGTTCACCAGGCGGATGGAGTCTTTGGTACCAGGCAAAACAATTATAGCAAAGCATAAAGCCGATGACTCATACCCTGTGGTGTCAGCTGCTTCGATAGTGGCCAAGGTCACCAGGGACAGGATGATGGAGGAGATCCGCGCCGAATTCGGCACCGATGTGGGCAGCGGATATCCCAGCGATCGCCACACCATGGACTTCATAGCCGCATGGATCAGGGACAACGGCAGGGCGCCGGAGCATGTGAGGTGCTCGTGGGAGCCGGTGAGGCAGATGCTGTCCGCGAGGGCCAACACGAAGTTGAGCGACTGGTGAGAGAAATGAGCATGCAGAGCGAAATCCAGGATGTCATCGACAGGTTCCACGGGAGGATGGAGAAGGACGAGAACCTCAGGAAGGAGGTGGAGCCCCTCGTCAAGACCTTCAACCTCGACCTCGGCGAGGAGAAGTACTGCCTCAAGCTGAAGGACGCCAAGATCTACTACTTCGAGCCCCATCTCGACGACGGAGCCGACGTCACCGTGACCACCACCCCCGAGAGCCTCCGCGGCCTCATCGACGGGTCACTCAGGCCCATGCGCGCCTACGTCCTCAAGAAGATCGCCATCAAGGGGAAGATCGACGACCTGATGTTCCTGAAGAAACTGTTCTGAGCGGACCGCTGGCCCCGTCCGGGAGCCCTCCCCGACGGGATGCCGGGCCGTCCATAATTATAAATATCACACCGTTTTAGGCCAGTCCATAGCGAGGTGGGGTAGCCAGGATATCCCGTCGGGCTCATAACCCGGAGACCGGTCGTTCAAATCGACCCCTCGCTACCATCCTTTATTCCAATCCGCTCATACGGCCGCGCGGCATCGTCCGGACAACGTTTTTTTAGAGGTCCCCCATACTCACGGCCATGGAGATGCTTGAGATAGACGGATCCCGCGGAGAGGGCGGGGGGCAGATGGTCCGCACCACCGTCGCCATGTCCACCGTCACCGGCATCCCTGTGCATCTCACCCGCATCCGCGAGAACCGGCCGACCAACGGGCTCTCAAGGCAGCACGTGGCGGCGGTGAACGCCGTGGCCCGCATGACGGGGTCGGAGGTGGAGGGATGCAACATCGGCTCCGGGGACCTTTACTTCGTCCCCGGCGACGAGCAGACGTACAACCTGGATGTGAACATCAGCTCCGCCGGGAGCATCAGCCTGGTGCTGCAGGCGATGCTGCTGGCCGCGCGCAACCACACCCAGAGGCTCACCGTGGACATCTGCGGGGGGACCAACGTCATGTGGGCGCCGCCCATCGACTACTACCAGACCCTCCTGTTCCCGATGATGAGCCGCATGAGCATCAACGCCGACGTCAAGATCATAGACAGGGGGTTCTACCCCCAGGGCGGGGGCCGCGTCATCGCGACCCTGGACCCCATCGGGTCCATCAAGCCCGTGGTCCAGGAGAGCCTGGGCGAACTCGTGGGGATCAAGGGGGTGTGCTTCTGCCAGCGCCTATCTGACTGGGTCCCCCAGGAGATGATGAAGAGCTGCCGCGAGACCCTGAGGGACTACGCGGACGTGGACATCGAGCTCCAGCGGACCGAGGGGAGCTCCCAGGGGGCCGGGCTGGTCCTGGTGGCCGAGTACGAGAACGGGATGCTGGGCAGCAACGCCCTGTCCTCCCGGGGCCATCCCCCTGACAAGTGCGGCAGGGACGCGGCCAACGACCTCCTGAGGGAGATCGGCAGCGGCTCCACCATGGACGTCCACACCGCCGACCAGCTGCTGCCGTACATGGCCATGTCCCACGAGCCCAGCAGCTTCTCGGTCTCCAGGATAAGCAAGCACCTGCTGAGCCAGATGGACACCCTCGAGTCGTTCCTGGACGTCAAGTTCGGGGTCGAGAGGAAGGACGACGTCTACAGGTTCAGCGTCACGCCGGGTGGCAGGGATGAGACCGTTCGTCCATGTTAACTGCGCCATGTCCGCCGACGGCAAGATCGCCGGCCGCGACCGCACGCAGGTCGCCATATCCTCGGACGAGGACAAGGCCAGGGCCAAGAACCTCCGCAGGAGGTACGACGCCATCCTGGTGGGGGTGGGCACCGTGCTGGCGGACGACCCGCACCTGACCCTGAAGGACCTGGACTACGACACCAACCCCGTGCGCATAGTCCTGGACCCCCACGGCAGGACGCCCGACGGCGCGCTGGTGCTGGACGACAGGGCGCCCACGATCATGGTCACCCTGGAGGGCTGCGACAGGGAATGGGACTGCGAGGAGACCGTCAGGCTGGGCGAGGACGAGATCGACCTCCCCGCCCTGCTGGAGTACCTGGCCGAGGAGATCGGCATCGAGAACGTGCTGGTGGAGGGCGGGGGCAGGACGATATCCTCGTTCTTCAGGGCCGGGCTGGTGGACCGCTACACGGTGTTCGTCGGGGGACTCGTCATCGGGGGGTCCGACGCCCCCACGCCCTGCGACGGCGACGGGTGGGTCTCCGAGGGCGGGATCGGGATGGAGCTCCGCAGCGCCGAGGTCCTCGGCAACGGGGCGCTCCTCACCTTCGAGCCGGCCCGCTGATCACTTCACGATCCTGCTGGCGGTGGGCTCCACCACGAACCTGAAGTAGTTGCAGTCGGAGCCGAAGACCTCGCTGGACACCATGGCGTAGGGCTTGCCGGTGGCGTCCTCTATGACCTTGCAGAAGAACCCGGCGGCGTAGTATCCGAGGGAGGTGGCGGAATCCTCGGTGAACGACATGTAGTCCTTGATGATGATGGTCAGGGGCTTCAGCGAGAACACGCTGGCCTCCCCGAACCCCATGGTCTTGTAGTAGTCGCGGGCGTTGGCCACGGTGTCCTCCAGGGTCTCGCCGGTCAGGGACCCTCCCAATGCCATGCCGTGGATTGACCCGAGGATGGACGCCATCGGCTCCACCGAGAGCCCCAGGGCGTCGAACCCGAGGAAGAGGAAGCGCGTGAGGGCGTCCCGGGTCCTCACCGGGTCGTCGGCCACGTCGGTGAGGACCTTCATGGCCAGGGTCATGGCGTCCTCGGAGGGCGGCTTGGAATGCGCCAGCATGATGGACACCAGGGAGTAGACCTTCCTCCTGCTGTCGTCCGGATCGTCATGGGCGGCGATGAGGCACTCCGACACCATCTTGTCCAGGTGCACGGAGAGCGTGGACTGGGCCTTGCCCGTGATGCGGGACAGCTCGGTCAGAGACAGATTCTTGTCCCCGAGCTCGTGGAGTATCCTGCGCCTGACGTCGTTGGACACCTGCACGAGTCCGTTCTTAGTGTAATAAAGCTCAAAATCTGTCAGCGGGCCGTCTGTCAAATCGATCGACCATATATCCATCTCTGGTTCTTAACCATGTTTACTGGGATCGACGGATGACCCGGACTTGTCGGCCGTCGCCGTGACCCTCCCGAAGAACCCATTTTAAACGGTCAGGCCATCGCAGTGGCAAGGTGAACGGATGAAGGCCACCATCGACGGTGTACAGCAGGACATACGGGCAGTATGGTTCCAGGACGGCAGGGTTATGATGATCGACCAGAGGGAGCTCCCGGCGGAGGTGGTCATCGTCGGGTTCGACGACCACCTGGACGTGGCCGAGGCCATCCGGAACATGACCACCAGGGGGGCGCCGTCCATCGGGGCCGCCGCAGCCTACGCCATGTGCATCGCCGCCCTCAACGGATGCGACCTGGAGAGGGCCGCCGCCGACATCAAGTCCGCCAGACCCACCGCCTACGACCTGTTCTACGCCGTGGACTACATGACCGCCAGGCTCTCCGAGGGCGCCGACCCCGTGGAGGCCGCGGACGGCTACGCCCAGATGGTGGTGGACAAGTGCGTCGCCATCGGCAGGCACGGGGGCGCGCTGATCGAGGACGGCATGAAACTCATGACGCACTGCAACGCCGGGGCCCTGGCCACCGTGGACGTGGGCACCGCGCTGGCACCCATGAGGGACGCCCACTCCCGCGGCGTGGACTTCTTCGTCTACGTCTCCGAGACCCGCCCCAGGCTCCAGGGCATGCAGCTCACCGCCTGGGAGCTGGCACAGGAGGGCATCGACCACAGGATCATCCCCGACGGGGCGTCGGCGCACTACATGGGACAGGGCGTGGACATGGTCATCACCGGCGCCGACAGGATCGCCGCCAACGGGGACTTCGCCAACAAGATCGGCACCCTCGGCAAGGCCATCGTGGCCAAGCACTTCGGCATCCCGTTCTACGTCGCCGCCCCGGCATCCACCTTCAACCTGGACATGGCCAGGGGCGAGGAGATAGTCATCGAGCAGAGGTCCAATGAGGAGGTCACCATGATGCACGGGAGGCACATAGCCCCCCTCCGGTCCCACGCCCTCAACCCCGCCTTCGACGTCACGCCCGCCGAGCTGGTGACCGGATTCATCACCGAGAAGGGCATACTGAGGCCTGACGAGATCCACCTGATGAGGGAGTGAGCCATGAACGAGAGGTACGCCAGGGAGCTCCTCGCGGAGTTCTGCAGAATGCTGTACGACAGGAACCTGACCGTCTCCGCCGGGGGCAACATGAGCGTCCGCATCAACGAGGGGGAGATCCTGATCACCCCCTCCGGGAGGAACAAGGGCCTGCTGAGGCCGGAGGACATGGTGAGGGTGTCCATCGACGGCGAGGTCCTCTCCGACGGGAGGCCGTCCATCGAGCACAGGTTCCACCTGGCCCTGTACAGGATGAACCCGGGGACCAACGCCGTGGTCCACTGCCATCCGCTGCACTGCGTGGCGCTGGCGGTGAGGGGGGAGCCGGTCAGGTGCAACCTCACCCCCGAGGGGGCCATACTCCTGGGGCACGTCCCGATGGTGGGGTACTTCACCCCGGGGTCCGAGGAGCTGGTGGAGGCGGTGGCCGCCGAGGGCCGCGCCGCGGCCATGCTCCTGGAGAGGCACGGCGCCATCACCCAGGGCGGGACCCTGGAGGAGGCCTACGACAGGATGGAGGAGCTGGAGTTCCAGGCCAGGCTGCAGCTGATGGTCGGGGACGCCCCGGACCTGCCCGAATCGGAAGTCGCGAAGCTCAGGGGGATGTGAGATGGCCATACTGGTCACCAAGTGGTTCGGGGTGTTCCTCTGCGACGAGAGGTCCGGCAGGATAGTGGACAGCATCCTCATGCCGAAGGACGCGGCGGAGGTGGCCCGGAAGCTGGCGGCGGTCCAGAGGGGGTCCCTCCTGGACGAGGAGAGGGAGCTGGCGTCCAGGGTGGACGGCAGGCTCGCCGTGTCCGACCGCAGGCAGTCGGAGCTGGGGAGGCCGGAGCTGTTCGACTCCTCGTTCATAACCCCGGAGAAGCACGGGTTCACCCCCGAGTTCATGCACGAGGTCATGATCGGCCTGGGCAAGCTGAGGACCTCCGAGCCCATACCCAGGGACAGGAACCTGGTGCAGGCCATCAGGAGCCTGGACGACCAGATCGCCACCATCAACCTCTACAACGAGAGGCTCCACGAGTGGTACGGGATGCACTTCCCCGAGCTGGCCGACTACGCCCACGACGCCGGGTACGCCCGTCTGATCGCCATGAACGGCGAGAGGGACGGCGTCATGGAGGAGCTGGGCCTGGAGATCGAGTCCATAGGCGCGGACATGGAGCCGGAGGACATGGACGCCATCCGGGACCTGGCCGACACCCTGGTCAGGCTGTACGACGACAAGGGGCGCACCGAGGCATACATCCAGGGGATAGTGGAGCAGACCTGCCCCAACATGTGCGCCCTGATCAGCGCGCCCCTGGCCGCCAGGATGGTGTCCCTGGCCGGGGGGCTGGAGAGGCTGGCCTCGCTGCCGTCCTCCACGGTGCAGCTGCTGGGGGCGGAGAAGGCCATGTTCAGGCATCTGAGGACCGGCAAGCGCGGCCCGAAGCACGGGATCATCTACCAGCACCCGGAGGTCCACAGGGCCCCCTACTGGCAGCGGGGCAAGATCGCCAGGGCTCTGGCCGGGAAGGTCCTCATAGCCGCCAAGGTGGACCAGTACCGCGGGGATTTCATCGGGGACTCGCTGAACGAGGA
>CAYZSQ010000062.1:0-7755 GCA_964479785.1 uncultured Methanomassiliicoccales archaeon | reverse complement strand
GCCCGCAGAGGAGACTCCCGTGGAGGAGGTCCCTGTCGAGGAGACTCCCGCAGAGACCCCCGTGGAGGAAGCTCCTGTCGAGGAGACTCCCGCAGAGGAAGCCCCTGCAGAGGAGCCCGCCGAGGAGGCCCCCGCTGAGGAGTGATCCCCGGGGGCCAGGACGGCCTCCGGAAACCTCTTCCCAACCCCTTCCCTTCCTCGTTTTCCATGATCCCGTGTCCCGACGGTGCTGGCACATCCCATCCGCCGATCCCTCGGCGGACGTGTCTCCCCGCTTCGGAACGCCGGATGCTGGCCGAAGGGCGCCTTCAACGAAATCAATTTAAACCATAAGCGAATCCACTGCCCAAGGCCGGGGTGGCTCAGCCTGGTGGAGCGTCGGACTCATAGGGTTCTGGTCATATAGACCTCTTCCAGGGAAATCCGAAGGTCATGGGTTCGAACCCCATTCCCGGCACCACTCTCATCTCTCCGTCTACCTTGTCATCATGGGTTCCGTCGTCCGCGTGACCATGCGGGGATCCCGTCGGAAGCCCCGTGACCGATTATATATCCCCACCCCTTCGCCGTGGCCATGAGGCTCATCATCTACACGGGCAAGGGCGGGGTCGGGAAGACGTCGGCCTCAGCCGCCACCGCCTACAAGCTGTCCGAACTCGGCTACAGGACCATTCTGATGAGCACGGACTCGGCCCATTCCCTGGGGGACTCCCTGGACATGGACCTGGGGGCGGACATCGTCACCGTCAGGCCCAACCTGGACGTCCTGGAGATAGACATCATCCACGAGATGAAGACCAAGTGGAACGACATCCAGAGCTACGTCTCCGCGTTCATGCTGTCCCAGGGGATGGGGGAGATCTCCGCGGAGGAGATGGCCATCATGCCCGGCATGGAGATGATCGCCGCCCTGTTCTACATCAACCAGTTCGAGGACGAGGGCAACTACGACGTGATCGTCATGGACACCGCCCCCACCGGGGAGACCCTCAGGCTCCTGAGCTTCCCGGACGTGACCAACTGGTACCTGGAGAAGGGGTTCGGCATGGTCAAGAGGCTCCTGCACATCGCCAGGGCCACCGTGGGCAGGGTGATGGACATGCCGCTCCCCTCGGACGACGTCATCGAGAGCATCTCGGACATCAAGGACAACATGGACAGGGTCAAGGCCATCCTGGAGGACCCCCGGAGGACCACGGTCAGGCTGGTCCTCAACCCGGAGAAGATGGTCATAAGGGAGACCATGCGCGCCTACACCTACCTCTCGCTGTACAACAAGAACGTGGAGGCCCTCATCGTCAACAGGGTGCTGCCGGAGGAGGCCGCCGACGGCGGGTTCTTCACGGACAAGCTGGAGGAGCAGAGGGAGTACCTGGAGATGATCCACCACGCCTTCGACCCCATGGAGATAAGGTACTGCGAGATGATGAGGACCGAGCTCCGGGGGCTGGAGAAGCTGAAGCTCATGGGCGACATGATCTACGGGGACGAGGACCCGGCCAGGGTGTTCGCGTCCCAGAGCCCCATGAGGTTCGAGACCGTGGACGGGGTGGACAGGATGGTGATGAGGATGCCCTTCGTGGACGGGTCCGACGTGGAGCTGTTCAGGATCGACCAGAGCACCATGATGGTCCATGTGGGCAGCCAGAAGAGGAACGTCCTGCTCCCGGACTCCCTGACCCACGCCGAGGTGGTCGGGGCAGATTTCAAGGATGAGGAGCTCGTTATAAGGTTCAAGAGGGACTGACATGGCCACCGAAGAGGAGATCCGGAGATTCGTGTCCGAGAACAGGGAGCTCATAGAGAGCATCATGAGGCTCCAGAGGGAAGGCATGGTCGAGGCCACCGCCGCGGCCAGGGACGCCACCAGGGATGCCATGGGATTCGCGCAGGACTCCGCCCAGGAGGCCAGGGCCAGGGCCGAGGAGTTCGGCAGGGCCGCCTACGACATGTTCATGGACCCCGAGGTCCAGAGGCACTTCATGACCATGGGCATGGAGTTCATGCTCGGCCTGTCGGCCATGATGCAGAAGGCCCCCATACCGGACTTCGTGAAGGAGACCGCCGGCAGCACCGAGAGGAACATGAGGGCCGCCGCATGCAAGACCAACGAGGACTGCGGCGCCAGGAAGGTCCAGAAGGTCGACATCTGCACCGAGCCCCCTGAGCAGGGTCCCCCCATCGACAGCGACGGGGACTGATCCGGTGTTCGGATCCCAGGCGGTGCGTCTCGCCAGGGACGCCGTCGAGTCGGAGGTCCGCGGGACGCGGCCCCGGTGCGTCGCCGACGACCCCCGCTTCTCGGAGCCGTCCGGGGCCTTCGTCACCCTGAGCACCCATCCCGGTCATGATCTGAGGGGGTGCATAGGATATCCGCTCCCCCATTTCCCGCTGGGGGAGGCCATAAGCAGGGCCGCGGCGTCGGCCTGCCACGATCCCAGGTTCCCGGACCTCCGGGAGGACGAGCTCCCCCGCATAACGGTGGAGGTCACCGTGCTGACGGTCCCGGAGAGGATCCCCGCGGGTCCCCCCGAGACCCTGGCGGACTCGGTGGTGATAGGGCGCGACGGTCTGATCATCGAGCTCATGGGCCGCAGGGGGCTGCTCCTGCCCCAGGTCCCGGTGGAGTGGGGATGGGACGGCGTCCAGTTCCTCAGGCAGCTGTCCGTCAAGGCCGGTCTGCCCCCGGATGCCTGGACCCATCCCGATGCGGTCATCAGCAGGTTCTCGGGGGAGATATTCAGGGAGGAGTCGCCCTACGGCGACGTCGTCGAGGGTTGATGGAATGGACATAGAGAAGGTGATCATGGGCAGGGCCCTCGTCGACGGGGAGCTCAGGTACGCGGAGGTGGGCATCGCCGACGGCAGGATCGTGACCGTGGGCAGCATGGTCCGCGGAGGGGACGAGAGGATCGACATAGGGTCGAGCAGGATAATGCTGCCCGGGTTCATCGACCCGCACGTCCACTTCAGGGACCCCGGCATGACCGACAAGGAGACCTTCGGCACCGGCACCCTGGCCGCGGTCCACGGAGGGGTGACCTGCGTCCTGGACATGCCCAACACCCGGCCCCCGGTGACCGACGTGGAGACGCTGATGGCCAAGAAGGCCGCCGTGAGGGGCAGGGCCAACGTGGACTACGGGCTGTTCGCGGCGGTGACCGCGAACGTCAACGCGGGGATGCTGGCCCCGCTGGTGCCCGCGTTCAAGCTCTTCATGGGCTCCACCACCGGGAACATCCTGCTGGACGACGACGAGGAGATGATGCCCGCCGTCAGGGACGTGCTGGCCACCGGCAGGCGCATGAGCGTCCATGCCGAGGACGACCACCTCATACTCAAGGATCACGAGGGCTGCACCAGGGACCACCTGAGGAACCGCCCCGCCCAGGCGGAGTGGACCGCCATCAGGCGTCTGGCGGACGGCTTCCGCGGTGCGGCCGTAAACATATGCCACATCACCACCCCCGAGGGCCTGGACATGGCCAGGGCCGCCGGCTTCTCCACGGAGGTGACGCTCCACCACATGATGTTCGAGGTGGACCGCTGCACCGGGGCGGAGTACAAGGTGAACCCGCCGCTGAGGGACATCGACTGCAGGGACCGCCTGTACGGCAGGTTCGTGAGGGGGGACATCGACATGATCGGGACCGACCACGCCCCGCACACCGCGGAGGAGAAGGCCAGGGAGTTCGACGCCGCCCCGGGGGGCATCCCGGGGGTGGAGACGACGATGCCGATCGTCATGGACATGGTCCGCAGGGACGTCATCCCCCTGTTCCAGGCGGTCCGCATGGGCGCGGAGGCCCCCGGCAGGCTGTTCGGTCTCCGGAAGGGCAGGATCGCCGAGGGGTTCGACGCGGACCTCCAGATCTACGACATGCGCAGGTCCTCGAGGATAGACGTCAGGAGGCTCCACAGCAGGTGCGGCCACTCGCCGTACGGCGGGTTCGAGGCCGTGTTCCCCGAAACAGTTATGGTCAGGGGAGAGGTCCAGGTGGAGGACGGGGAGTTCTGCGGCGAACCCCTCGGGAGTGATGTCTGTGGGAGATTACGAAGTCGATTACTCGGAGGTGGCCGGGAGGAGGGTGGACTGTCCGAGCGAGTGCGGCATGTGCTGCCTCTGCCAGCCGGAGGTCCTCCCCGAGGAGCGGCCGTTCTTCCGCAACAACCACCCCGACGCCCTGGTCAGGACCAAGGGCCCCCAGCCCTACTTCGCGCTGGCGATGAAGAAGGGATGCGGGTCCTGCGTGTTCCTCCGGGACAGGAGGTGCACCGTCTACGACCACAGGACCGCCTACTGCAGGCAGTTCCCGTACCACCTCTACGCCAGCGACCGCCTGAAGGTGGAGCTGGACCTCTCCTGCAGGGGGGTCTGGACCGGCACCGGCGCGGACGCCCTCGCGGAGGCGAAGGACCTGGTGGCCCGGGCCGACGGGAGGATCAGGGACGCGCTGGAGGAGTCCGCCGCGGTCTACCGCGAGTTCTACGCCAACTGCAGGGAGGCCGGCGTCATGGCGGACCCGTCCGGGCTCAGGATGTCCGTGTCGGAGAACCTCTCGATGTTCACCGACCTGGCCTACATCAGCAGGATAATGGACATGTCCCAGATCGAGCCGGTGATGTCCCTGGCGGGGACCCAGCCCGAGAGGGTCCTGGACCTCCCCTCCCTGGAGGAGGCGGGCAGGGACACCGCCCTGGAGTCAATGTCCTCGGAGGACCCCATGAGCGTCCCGGTGTACTGCGACGGGGGCTGGAACTGGAACATGTTCATGGCGGACGAGGAGAGGATCGTCTGGAACGTCATGGACGACGAGGGCGACCTCCACTTCAGGGGCGAGGCCGACCCCACGGACATAAGGCTCAGGATGCCGGACGCGGCAGGGCGCCACGTCCTCTCGGAGTACGTCAGGACCCTCAACGGCAGGGACAGCTTCCTGGGCAGCGTGTTCGCCCTCATGGACGAGAACGGCTACGAGGACGACATGTCCAACGCCTACTACGGCTGCATGTCCGTCACCGTCATGGACCTGCTCTGGAGGATGTCCATGCTGGACCACTTCATGGGCATCGGCGGCGGCGCGGAGGGGATGCGCGAGGCGATAATCTTCTACGACATGGACCGTCTCGACGCGCCCACCATAGGGGCGTTCGTCTGACCCGGGGGCCCGCTGGGTTATTGCGCGCGTATATATGTGGCGACGGCAACCTTCAAATATCGAATGCCTTATCGTCCCAAAGGTAGCCACAATGATGAAGCCTCTCAGCGTCCTCGACCAGGCCGTGAACAAGCACGTCATCGTTGAACTCAAGGGCGGCAGGGAGTACCGCGGGGTGCTGGACGGATACGATCCGCACATGAACGTGGTCCTGAAGGGCGCCGAGGAGTACCACGACGGACGGCTCACCAGGAGGCTCGGAGTTGTGATCGTCCGCGGGGACAACATAATTTACATTTCACCATAAGAGGAGTGATTGATCATGGGAAAGGGAACACCGGCACAGGGAAGGCACAACAAGTTCAAGACCCACATCCCCTGCCGCAGGTGCGGCAAGCGCTCGTACCACGTCAGGAAAGGCGTCTGCGCCTCCTGCGGGTACGGCAAGACCGCCACCATCAGGTCCTACAGCTGGGCTAAGATGCGCGACTAAGGGCGATCCGATGACCGGGCCCGAGCACAGTTGCGGCGTCGTCGGGATCAGCGCCGATTTCGATGTAGCGTCCGCTCTGCACACGGCCCTCATGATCATCCAGCACCGGGGCCAGGAGAGCGCGGGGGTCTCGGTCTTCAACGGCAGCACCATAGAGACGATCAAGGGCAACGGCCTCGTCAACCTGGCGCTGCCGAAGGAGGACCTCCAGCTGCTCCAGGGCCACGTGGGCGTCGGGCACGTCCGGTACTCCACCACGGGTTCCAAGAGCGTGCAGAACGCCCAGCCGCTCACCGTGATGACCAACTTCGGCACGGTGGCGGTCGCCCACAACGGCGACATAACGAACTTCTCCGAGCTCAAGGACAAGTACATGAGGGAGGGATGGGCCTTCCTCACGGACTCCGACAGCGAGCTCGTCACCAAGCTCCTCGGCAAGTACATGACCATGTACAACGACCCGGTCAAGTCCATCAGGGCGGCCATGGGCGAGCTGGACGGGGCGTACTCCCTGACCATCCTCATCAACGACCGCCTCTTCGCGATCCGCGACCCCTACGGGTTCAGGCCCCTCTGCCTCGGCAGGATCGACGGGGGGTACATCGCGGTCTCCGAGAGCGCGGCCATCGACGCCCTCCGGGGCGAGCTCATAAGGGACATCGAGCCCGGCGAGATCTGCGAGATCACCAAGGACACCTTCAAGATCTATCCCGCCCCCGGCGACCATCCCAAGGCCTTCTGCATGTTCGAGTGGGTCTACTTCGCCCGGCCCGACTCCATTCTGGACGGGAGGGAGGTGTACGACGTCCGCAGGAGGATCGGGGAGATCCTCGCCAGGGAGTGCCCCGCCGACGTGGACCTGGTCATGCCGGTCCCCGACTCCGGGCGCGCCCACGCCATCGGCTACTCCTGCGCCACCGGGATCCCATACGAGGAGGGCTTCATGAAGAACCGCTTCGCCGACAGGACCTTCATCATGCCGGACCAGAAGCAGAGGGAGTCGGCGGTCTCCATGAAGATGAACCCCATCAGGAGCACCGTCAACGGCAGGCGCATCATGATCGTGGACGACAGCATCGTCAGGGGGACCACCCTGAAGAAGCTGATCTCCATGCTCCGCCATGCCGGTGCGAAGGAGGTGCACGTCCGCGTGGGGAGCCCACCGATCATCGCCCCGTGCTACTACGGCGTGGACATGAAGTCCAGGGACCAGTTCATCGCCAACAGCCACAGCGTGGAGGAGATCAAGGACATCATCGGCGCCGACAGCCTCGGGTACATCAGCATCGGGGGGCTGATCGAGGCCATAGGGTTCAGGGAGAAGGACCTGTGCCTGGCATGCGTCAACGGGAAGTACCCCACGCACATCCCCGGCGAGGTCCACAGGTTCCAGACCGACCTCCGCCACGACTTCTCGTGACATCCCCGCGCGACGGACGCCGTCGATCGGCGCCGGTAGCTTGGACGGGACGGAGGCCATCCTGTCCAGGGTTCACGGCGCAGCGGGTGCCATCGGGCACATTGTCTCCCACCCAGACGCTTCCCGGAAGGCCCTTCTCATCACCGGGATCCCCAGGGAGGGGTCCGTCGACCCTGCTCGCCTGGGCTGGGGGCATCGCCATCGACGGGGATGTCGGCCCCGATATGGGGAACCCGCGATGCGCGGGTCCAGCACCGGGACGGGTCCCGGCCGAATATCCAGGAATCCCTATCAGGTTAGTGTAATATATGGGTAAACGAATATCGACGCCGGAAGGCCGTCCGGAAGGCCGGACGGGGATTCGAGAGGATTTTTCATGACCGATCAATCGAACAGACAGCTGGTCGTGTGCCTGGCAGTGGTGTTCTGCCTGGCCGCGGCCATCCCCCTGGCCCTGTCGGGCGGAGGGGGGGGGGATGTTGAGGCCGTCACCACCGACGGGACGGACACGATCTATTACACCGAATATTCCTGGGACGACGACTCCCTGCAATCGACCACGAAATCTGTCGAGGCCAGAAGCTACACACTCCTCACCTCGAGTACGTCCAGTATGTCCAGTGGCATCTACGTCGTCAGCGGATCAGTCACCATCAGCGATAGTAGAGTCACCGTCTCCGGGA
>CAYZSQ010000061.1:0-7813 GCA_964479785.1 uncultured Methanomassiliicoccales archaeon | reverse complement strand
CTGTCCCTCAATCGTTCGAACGTTCGTCATCATTCGAACAATCCGAACAATAGTGGTGTATATTCGAACATTCAGAGAGTTAACTCGAACGATTGGTGTTTTCAATCAATCACAATTCTTCGAAATCATCAAAATCATCCATAATCACTCAATTTGGAATCATCAGAATGTTCGTTTGAATCGTTCATAACAACGGTTATATTCGAACGATTCCATCATTCGAGCATGACCATCCCCGAGTTCGACGGCGACAGATGCATCACCAAGGAGGGCGTCCGCTTCGAGGCCAAGAGAGCCAGGGGAGGGCTGCCGAGGGATTTCTGGGAGACCTATTCCTCGTTCGCCAACACCGACGGGGGCATCATCGTCCTCGGCGTCTCCGAGGAGGACGGAGTCCTGATGCTGGAGGGCGTTCCGGACGCCGATGGCACCGTCAGGAACCTGTGGAGCACCGTCAACAACCCGGAGAGGGTCAGCGTCAACCTGTTGAGTGACTCGGACGTGAGGATCGAGGAGGTGGATGGCAGGAGGATCGTGGTCGTGGACGTGCCCCGTGCCGATCGCAGGGACAGACCCGTCCATCTGAACGGCAACGCCCGCAACAGCTACAGGCGTCGCGGGGACGGCGACTACAAGTGCAGGCCGGAGGAGATCGCGTCCATGGTATCGGATTCCCTGGACGTCGCCACCGACAGGGTCCCGGTGCTAACGTCCGAGGTGTCGGACCTGGATTCCGGCACGATAAGGGCGTACAGGAACAGCCTCCGCACCCTGAAGCCCAACCATCCCTGGAACGGACTGGATGATGCCGAATTCCTGAGGGTCCTGGGAGCGTCGGTGGAGTCGGACGGCGTCATGCGCCCGACGCTGGCCGGGCTCCTGATGTTCGGACAGGGATACTGCATAGTGACGGAGGTGTTCAACTACTTCCTGGACTACCGCAGGTACGGGATGGGGGACGGATGGGACTACCGTCTGACCGCCGCCGACGGGGACTGGTCGGGGAACCTGTACGATTTCTTCACCAGGGTCATGAACTCCGTCAGGGTGGAGATCGGCAGGTCGTTCTCCCTGGACGGCGACATGAGGCGCGTGGAGGACGCCCCTCTGGACAGGAGTGTGAGGGAGTCGCTGGTGAACGCTCTGGTGAACGCCGACTACCGTGGACGCTCCGGTATCGCCGTGGAGCTGCGTCCCGGGTCGTACAGCGTCAGGAACCCCGGCACCTTCCGCATACCCATCGGCGTCGCCGAGGGGGGAGGGGTCAGCGACCCCCGCAATCAGACCCTGGCCACCATGTTCATGCTGATAGGGATGGTCGAGCACTCTGGCAGCGGGGTCAGCGGGATCATCGCAGCCTGCCGCGAGATGGGACTTCCGGACCCCGTGTTCAAGGAGGAGACCGAACCGGACAGGGTCACCGTATCCCTGTCCCTGGTGCCAAGGGTCGCCGGGTCCGGCACCCTGGACGGAGAGGTCCTGAGGCTCCTGCGCCAGGACGGGGACATGTCCATGACAAGGCTCGCCCAGGTGTTGGAGGTCCCCAGGTCCTCCGTGGTGGGGGCAGTCGGGAGGCTCAGGTCGGAGGGACTCCTGGAGAGAGTGGGCGGCAACAGGGGCAGATGGGTCGTCCGCGACAGATGAGACGGTGTGGAAGGGCCCGGGAGCGAGTATGTGCCAGAATGTCGGTTTCCAGAACTTGCGCGGTATGATCCGATCTCGGTTCAGTACTTCCCGATCCTCTTGAGCCAGGCCTTCATGCCCTTCTCGTACCCGTTGTCGGACATCTCGTAGAACCTCCTGCCCACCAGTTCGTCCGGGAGGTACTGCTGGTCCACGTAGTGGTTCTCGTAGTCGTGGGGGTACCTGTAGGTCAGGCCTCTGCCCAGCTCCCTGGCCCCGCTGTAGTGGGCGTCCTTCAGGTACGGGGGTATCCCTCCGGTGGGCTCCTCCTTCACGGACCTCAGCGCCGAGAACACGGCATCGCAGGCGGAATTGCTCTTGGGGGCGCAGGCCACGTACGTGACCGCCTGGGACAGGATGATCTGGGATTCCGGCATCCCCACCCTCTCCACCGCCTGCGCCGCGGCCACCGCCACCAGGAGCGCCTGCGGGTCCGCGTTGCCCACATCCTCCGATGCGCAGATCATTATCCTGCGGGCGATGAACTTCACGTCCTCTCCCGCGTACAACATCCTGGCCAGGTAGTAGACCGCGGCGTCGGGGTCGGACCCGCGCATGCTCTTGATGAACGCGGAGACGGTGTCGTAGTGGTTGTCGCCCTCCCTGTCGTAGTTCAGGACCCTGCGCTGGATGCACTCCGATGCGACATCCAGGGTGATGCGTATCCTGCCGTCCTCCCCGGGCGCGGTGGTGAGGGCGCCGATCTCCAGGGCGTTCAGCGCGGCCCTGGCGTCGCCGTTGGCGATGTCCGCCAGGAAGTCCGCCGCGTCGTCGTCCAGGTCCACGTCCATCCCTCCGAGGCCCCTCTCGCGGTCGTTCACCGCCCTGAGGAGCAGCGTCCTGATGTCGTCCACGGACAGCGGCTTGAGCTCGAATATCCTGGACCGGGATACCAGCGCCCGGTTCACCTCGAAGTAGGGGTTCTCGGTGGTGGCGCCTATCAGGATGACGGTGCCGTCCTCCACGAAGGGCAGCAGGTAGTCCTGCTGGGCCTTGTTGAACCTGTGGATCTCGTCCACGAACAGGATCGTGCGCCTCTCCTCCATGCCGAGGGCGTCCCGGGCCTTCTGGACCGCCTCCTCCATGTCCTTCTTGCCGGCGGTGGTGGCGTTGATCTGGACGAATCTGGCGTCCGTGGTGTTGGCGATCACCTGTGCCAGGGTGGTCTTTCCGGTGCCGGGAGGGCCGTAGAATATCAGGGACCCGATCCTGTCCGCGCGTATGGCCCTGGAGAGGAGCCTGTCCTCGCCGATGATGTGCTCCTGGCCCACCACCTCCTCCAGGGTGCGGGGGCGCATGCGGCTGGCCAACGGGGCCTCCCTCTCCAGGACGCCCTTGCGCGTGTATTCGAACAGGTCCATGTCACTCGATCCTCCTCTGTAATCCAATGCATCGGTATCTCAGGGACGTGATGGGGACGACGTAGACCCCGTCCTGTCTCCTGTATGCGGCGGAGGCGGTCCCGCAGATCACGCAGAGGAACTCCGGGAGCGGCCAGCCCTGGTCGATGTAGACCTTCTCCGCCCTCCTCAGGCTACGGACGCCGTCCTCTATGCCCTCGGTGCCCGTCCTGACCTCGAACATCCCCCATCTCCCGTCCCCGTTCTCCACTATCGCATCCACCTCGTGGCCGTTGCTGTCGCGGTAGTGGCGGACCGATCCGCCGATTGCGGATGCGTAGATGTCCAGGTCCCTGATGCACAGGGACTCGAACAGGTACCCGAACGTGCGCGGGTCCCGCATGAGCCTGTCACGGTCGAGGCCCATGGCCGCAGCGGCCAGGGACGGATCCGCCAGATGTTTCTTCGGCTTCTTCCCGACCCTCACCGGTGAGCGGAAGTTGGTGCTGAACGAAGGCTGGTCGTTGATCATGAACATGCGGGACAGTACATCCAGGTATTCGGACACAGTCTGTTCGGACATGCTCTCGTCGTCGTATTTCTCCATGTCTGTGGCCAAGGTGGTGTTGCTGACCACGGTGCTCTCGTTGCGTGCCAGCGACCTGAAGAAAGCATCCATCTTACCCAGGTCGCGCCGTCTGCCGTCGAGCACCGAGGCCTCCTTGATGATCTTCGACACGTAGTCTCTGTTCATTGTCGATGCCGATTCCGGATCCTTGCCGATGAGTCCGGGCCATCCTCCCCGGATTGTCAGGTCCACTATGTGCTGCCGTTCCACTTTCCTGATCTCGGTGAACACATCCTCTCCTTCGAAGAGGGAGGAGAGTGACACGGCCCCATCCGAGTCTCCGGATTCGAACAGTGACATGGTCCTCATGGTCAGATTGCCGATGCGTCCTGCGCCGCTGTGCAGGACGCCCTTGACAGTAGGGGTGGATGAGCCGGTCAGTATGTACTGTCCCTCCCTCCCGTTTTCGTCCACCTTCATCCGGGTGGCATCCCATATCGAAGGGAATTCCTGCCACTCATCGATCAGGTGAGGGGATTTCGCGTCGCGGAACGCGAACTCGACGTTGCTGGACACCAGGCTGCGGTTCAGGAAATTCTCCGTCGGATCCGATACAAAGAAGGCGCTGTTGGCGTGGTTCAGAGACGTCCATGTCTTGCCGCAGTATTTCGGACCCTCGACACAGACGGCTCCGAACACATCCAGCATCTTCGACAGGCGGATATCCGCTATCCTGGGTCTGTATCCTTTCTTAGCAAGAGTCATTTGTATCGGTCGATAGTCGTCATGCGCTGAAACCTATTTAAACACCATGATTTCATGATGTTCAATACCATGATTTCATGATACTCGACATCATGATTTCATGATATTCTATATGACGATTATCAGGACATTCACCAGGACATCAGTTCTCGACTCGGCTCTCGGATGCTGACCTTTCGACATCAATTTATAAGCGTGGGGGCTAGACGGCAACATGGCGGACCTGCACGACCGCTGGGTCGCGGAGAGGAGGAACGAGCACTACTACAAGCTCGCCAAGAAGCTGAACTATCGCTCCAGGGCATCCTTCAAGCTGATCCAGATAGACGAGCGCTTCGGGATATTCAAGCCGGGCGACGCGGTCGTGGACCTGGGGGCCTGTCCCGGCGGATGGTGCCAGGTGGCGCAGGAGCGCACGTGGCCCAACGGCAGGGTCATCGGGGTGGACCTGAGGTACATCAAGCCCATCGAGGGCGTCGAGACCTTCATGGGGGACATCACCGAGGACTCCACCATGATCGAGCTGATGGACAGGTTCGGAGGCAAGGCGGACGTGATCCTCTCGGACATGGCGCCCAACATCACCGGCCACTACTCCATGGACCATGCGCGCTCGATAGACCTGTGCATGTACGCGGTCAACGTCTGCGACCGCATCCTGAAGAAGGAGGGGAAGCTGGTCATGAAGGTGTTCATGGGCGACATGATGGACTCCCTCATGGAGGAGCTCAGGAAGCGCTTCCAGTCGGTGAGGGTCCACTCCCCGGACGCGTCCAGGGAGACCTCCTCCGAGGTCTACGTCATATGCCAGGGGTACTACGGCAAGTCCGGGATCACCCTGAAGAAGCCGGAGGTCGAGGGGAGGAAGCCGGACTTCACCGTCAAGGGCGGTCTCATCTGACCCTTCCCGGCCTGCAGATCATCTGCCGGCTGCTGTTCGGCCTCTCCGGGTAGAGGTACTCCGCCTCGCCGTTCTCTATCAGCTCGTTGATCGCCGCGCGCAGCGCGGGGGTCACCGAGGAGTAGCCGAGCATCTCCGCGATCTGCGCGGAGCGCAGGCACCCGTTCCCCTCCAAGAGGTCCAGCACGGCCGCCCTGAGCTCCTCCGCGTTGCGCCTGGTGCGCCTCCCGGCATCCATGTTCGGAATCCCGTCCCCCTTGAACCCCGGATGCACCGGCACCGTGACCCTGAGGTACGTCCTGTCCGGGTCCGTCTCGTAAACCGGCAGGGGGGAGCCGTTCCTCCGCATCGCCCCGACTATGGTGTCCATCCCGGTGTTCCTGCCCTCAGTGAGCCTCAGCTCCTTCAGGAAATCCCCCAGGCGCTTGTTGCGGTAGAATGTGCCCTTGAGTCTCAGCGAGGACACGTCCGCGTCCGGGATGCTGGGGTCTGGGCCGGGGAGGCTCGTGACCTCGATGCGGTCGCCGTAGACGTATATCTTCACCGGTTCGGGGATCTCGTAGCTCCTGTGGTACAGAGCGTTCACCACGATCTCCTCCAGGGCCTCGTACGGGTAGTTGAAGAAGCGCTGGGCCTCGGCCTTCCCAGGAACCTTGACCACCCTCTCGCGGATGACCCTGTCGCGGACGTACCCCAGGGCCCTGATGGCCTGGACGTCCACCGGCCCGTCGAACACCGCCTCCTCGATGCCCCTTCCCTCTGGAAGGATGATCGCCACCTCCGTCCGGGAGTATGGGAAGAAGGTCTCCGGCCTGTCGGAGAACATCATCAACGCGACGTTGATCGGCCTCCTGTCCTCGGACGGGCCTCCGACGAGCCTCATGGAGTCGTAGAGCTCCGTGTTACCCAGGTCGCGTCCGGCCAGGGCGCTGCCCACTCTCTGCAGGTAGTCGTCGACGATGTGGCGCCTTATGTCGCCCACCGTCCCGTCGCGGTTGACGGACCCGTCGAAGGAGACCCTCCTGGACATCTCGATGAGGCGATTCTCCTCGTCCCTGCCCGCCCTGACCGTGTGGGAGGAGCGGCGGATGTAGCATGCCCTCTCGGAGGATTCGGATCTTTTGGTGCCAAGTGTCACCGGACATCTGAAGGGACGCCTGTTGTCGCTCACCGCCCATATGACCGCTATCCGCCGTTCTTCGCAGGTTTCGATGGAGAGTTCCGGGATGTACTTCGGCTCCAGGAGGTTGCAGATCCTGATGAGCTCGTCGTCTATCTGTGCGATCTCTCCGTCCGTGAGCCCCGTCACCTCCCCTGGGAAGCCGTCGTCGTCCCGGACGCCTATGACGATGTACCCTCCTCCAGACTCCTCGTAGTCGTTGGCGAAGGCGCATACGGTGTGGAGGACTTTCAAAGGGTTCCATCCCTCCTTGTACTCGATGCGGTTGATCTCGACAGTGCGGTTCTTCAACAGGTTTTTGACGTTGATGGGCAGAGACACGGTTCTCATCCTCCTCCTGGCGGGTGACGTCCGGTGCTTGGACTCATACTCATACTCATACTCGTACCAACACTCATACCCCAGAGCGTCAGGGTTATTTGGGCGCCGGAGGTTGTCACGGCATGCGCCCGACCAAGATAGTCTGCATCGGATGGAACTACCGCTCCCACGTGAGGGAGCTGGAGTCGGAGCTCCCCGAGGAGCCTACGGTGTTCCTCAAGCCGCCGAGCTGCCTGATAGGGGACGGCGACGACATCGTCATCCCGGAGGGCGTCACGAACGTCCAGCACGAGGTGGAGCTGGCACTGGTGTTCGGAAGGCGCTGCAGGTCCGTCCCGGAGGGGGAGGCGCTGGGCTGCATCTCCCATGTGGCCGTCTTCAACGACGTGTCCGCCAGGGACATGCAGGCCGCGGCCCGCAGGGCGGGCAACACATGGGACCTGGCCAAGGGCATGGACACCTTCGGCCCGATGTCCAGGCCGGTGCCCGTCGGTTCCGTGGGGGACCTGCAGGACCTCGACCTGACCCTGGAGGTGAACGGGGAGGTCAGGCAGAGCGGGAACACCCGGGACATGATCTTCCCGGTGCCGAGGCTGGTGGCCCACATCACCCGCTACATGACGATGGAGCCGGGGGACGTGCTCATCACCGGCACCCCGGAGGGGGTCTCCGAGATCCGTCCCGGCGACCTGGTGACGGCCAGGATAGACGGGGTGGGGTCGGTGTCGAACCGCGTCCGTCTCGTCCGAGGGGCCCGTGGCCCCGTATCTCCGGGGTGTCTGGCCTCCGAAAACACATTAATGCATGTACGTCATCGAACGACCCATGTCCGAGACCACAGAGGCCCGCGGGGTGTTCACCGGCAGGATGGGGTTCATCCTGGCCGCCGCGGGCTCAGCGATCGGTCTCGGGAACATCTGGCGCTTCCCGTATCTCGCCGAGGAGTACGGCGGCGGCGTGTTCTTGCTCGTGTATCTGCTGCTGGTCGAGACCTGCGGAATCACGCTGATGATGATGGAGGTGGCCATAGGGCGGCGCACCGGGAAGTCCAGCAT
>CAYZSQ010000060.1:0-7842 GCA_964479785.1 uncultured Methanomassiliicoccales archaeon | reverse complement strand
GGAGCAGCTCAGGGTCAAGGCCACGAACCTGCTGCAGACCATGAGGAGGGCCGGGCTGATCGAGAAGGCGGAGGGCAGCACCAGGTCGGCAAGGTACGTCAGGTTGCAGGGGGCGGACAGTCTTCAGAGGACGCCGATGGATGACGATCCATGAACGCCCGGCAGGAGATCGCGGACGTATTCGGCGGGCGTCTCGGGGACCTTCCGCCGCCGGCGGACGCGGCGTCGGATGCCGGGCGCTGGGCGGAGTGCGGGATCGCGCCTCACACGCCCGACGGGAACCTGAGGACCTTGGCGATGTACCGCGGATGAGCGTGGGCGTCCCCATGAAACGGTGGTGGGCCCTGCCGGATTTGAACCGACGGCCATCTGGTTATGAGCCAGACGCTCTACCTGGCTAAGCTAAGAGCCCCTGTGAAAAGATTGGATGGCGCCGCCGCACGGATTTGAACCGAGGACCTTGTGATTAACAGTCACACGCTCTACCTACTGAGCTACAGCGGCTTGTTGTAGACGTGCGAATGAGGGACCCGTATAAAATGGTTTTTACCGGTGGCAATCCGGTCGGAGCACCCCAGTCAGGGCAGCCGGCGGTGCCGCCGTCGGGACTTGGAAGTTATCTCGGCTCCTCGTGAGTCCGAGCGGGTCCAAATGTCGTCAGCGGGCCCTGCTTCCTGACGGTATTCAAACCGACTCAAACTCGCTAAGAGTCGTCCTCTTTTTGGTCCTCTTCTCGGCCTTCTCCGGGATGGCCTCGGGTTCGAGCCTCTCGTAGAGGATCTCGCGGCATTCGAACATGCGCTTGCCGATGGCCTTGCCCTTGGGGGTGAGCTGGTAGATCTTCATGAGCCTCCTCCCAGCCTCCAGGTGCATCTCCAGCAGACCGAGGTCCACCAGTTCGTCGGCGGTCTTGATGACGGTCTTGTAGTTCTTGGCGATCCTGAGCATGTCGGTGGCCATGATCTGCTCGTGCTCGTAGATCATGGAGAGGACGTCCACCGCGTAGCGGTTCGAAAGGGGCGACTGGTAATCTGTGATCATGCGTGTCAGATTGCATTTCTCGATATTTATCGGTTTACGGTTGTCGTACCATAGGACGTTTCACAATCGATTGTTTCGATGCACTTCTCGCGGGCGCGCCCATTAAATAAGGAGGGTGGCCATCATGTCCTCCGGTCCATATGATTGTTGATGTGAAGTACGGCAAGGACGGGGTCCAGAAAGTCGAGATCCCCGACCAGAACTACATAGGAACGTTCTACCCCAAGGACGTCGAGTGCGGTGACCCGGACGAGGTCATCGGCAATTCCATAGACAACCCGATAGGCTACGAGTCCATGGAAGCCTTCCTCGAGGGCGGGGAGGACGTGGTCTTCATAGTCAACGACGGTACCCGCCCCACGCCCACGGCCAAGGTACTGGACGCCCTGTCCAAGAGGATGGACCTCAGGAGGGCCAGGTACCTCATAGCCACCGGCACCCACCGCGACATGACCGAGGAGGAGTACGACTTCGTGTTCGGCTCCCACTACCAGGAGCTCAAGGACCGCATCATCTGCCATGACGCGAAGAACTCCGAGTGCGTCAACCTGGGCACGTCCAAGAACGGGACGCCCATGGAGGTCAACAAGATCGCCGTGGACGCGGACAGGCTGGTCATCATCACATCCGTGGAGCCCCACTACTTCGCGGGGTACACCGGCGGGAGGAAGTCGTTCCTCCCCGGCGTGGCGTCCTTCAGGACCGTCGAGACGAACCACAGGCTGGCCATGAGCATGGAGGCCCAGTCCCTGGTGCTGGAGGGCAACCCCGTGCACGAGGACATGATGGACGCACTCGAGGTCGTGAAGGGCAAGGAGATCTTCTCGATCCAGATGGTCCTGGACAGGCACCAGAACATATACAGGGTGGCATCGGGCGCCCTGAACCCGGCCTTCGATAGGGCGGTGGGGTGGGCGAACGAGGTGTTCTCCGTCCCCATACCCGAGAAGGCCGACGTGGTGATATCCGTGGCGCCGTACCCCATGGACGTGGACCTGTACCAGTCCCAGAAGGCGCTGGACAACGGGAAGTGGGCCCTGAAGGAGGGAGGGAGGATAATCATGGTATCCAAATGCAGGGAGGGCGTGGGGCATGCCACCTTCCTGACGCAGCTCTCCTCCTCCAAGGACCCCAGGCAGGTCCTGGAGAACATCAGGTCGGAGTACAAGCTCGGCTACCACAAAGCGGCGAAGATGGCGGAGATCGCCACCTGGGCCGACATCTGGGCCGTCACGGACCTGGACCCCGAGCTTCTGAGGAACGCCAACATCACCCCGTTCCCCACCGTGGCCGACGCCGTCGGCCAGGCGCTGTCGGACAATCCGGACGCCAGGGTGATCGTGCTCATGGACGGTAGCGTGACAATACCGAGGTTGGAGTGAATATGTCGGAATTCGTAGTTGACAGGCTGGAGAAGGTGAGGAACGCGGTGAACTGCTGCACCATGTGCGGCTTCTGCAAGAGCGTCTGTCCCTCCTTCAAGGCCATCGGATGGGACACGGCCCTGTCCAGAGGGCGCATAGTGCTCACCTACGGTCTCCTCACCGGGGACCTCCAGCCGGACGAGTCCCTGGTCAGGAACATGTACACCTGCACCACCTGCGCGGACTGCGTCCGCAGATGCCCCTCCAAGGTGGAGATCGTGGACATCATCGAGGACTGCCGCGCCGATCTGGTGAAGGCCGGCTGCATCCTGCCCAAGCACAAGGCCATGTGCGAGAACATCCTGGCCGACGGCAACCCCTTCGGGGAGAAGGCCAGCAGGAGGGAGGCCCTGGGCAGGGAGCCCCGCAGCGCCAAGGTCGGGTACTTCGCCGGGTGCACCGCCACCTACAGGTCGAAGGAGACCGCCAGGGCGACGATGTCGATCCTGGACAAGCTGGGTGTCGACTACACCACACTGGACGAGACCTGCTGCGGGTCCGTCATGCAGAGGGTCGGATGGTCCCAGGACGACGTGACCGGGCTCATGAGGAGGAACGTGGAGTCCATAGCGGCCCTGGGCGTGGAGACCCTGGTCCTGTCCTGCGCCGGATGCTACAGGATGTTCAAGGTCGAGTACCCCAAGTACGTGGACGTCCCCTTCGAGGTGCTCCACATCACCGAGTTCCTCGCCATGCAGGATCTGAAGCTGAAGCCCATGTCGGGCACCGCCACCTACCACGACCCCTGCCATCTGGGCAGGCACTGCGGCGTGTACGAGCCCCCCAGGCAGGTCATCGCCAAGATCCCCGGCCTGGAGTTCAGGGAGATGGCGTTCAACAGGAGCACCAGCCACTGCTGCGGAGGCGGCGGGGGCGTGAGGTCCGCCTACCCCGAGGAGTCCATGGACATCGCCGGCACCAGGCTGGACGAGGCCGCATTCGCCGACATCATCATCACCACCTGCCCGTTCTGCGTGAACAACCTGGACGCCGCCAAGGGCGACAGGGACGTACAGGTGAGGGACCTGGTGGAGCTCGTCGACGGGCTGCTCTGAGAAACATGTTCGTTTTCCCGAGGGGGCGGGAGCGCCCCCTCATAATGGGGATCCTCAACGTGACCCCCGACTCCTTCTCGGACGGCGGCTCCTGGACCGACCCCGGGGCCGCCACCGCGCACGCCCTGGACATGGTCGACCGGGGCGCGGACATCATCGACGTCGGGGCCGAGTCCACCCGTCCCGGCGCCCCCCACGTCCCGGTGCGGGAGGAGATCTCCAGGCTGGAGCCGGTGCTGAGGGAGCTGGTGGGTTCCGCGGGCGTCCCGGTCTCCGTCGACACCCGCAGGGCCGCCGTGGCCGAACGGTGCCTGGGGATCGGGGCGGACATCGTCAACGACGTGGACGGTCTGAGGGACGCCGGCATGGCGGAGGCCTGCGCGTCGGCAGGCGCGGCGGTGGTGATAATGCACTCCGAGGCACCGGGCGCCGAGGCCCACACCCGCACCATGGGCGACGGGTTCGCCGACGACATACGCACGTTCCTCCGGCAGAGGGCGGAGACCGCCCTGGACGCCGGCATCGACGGGAGGTCGATCGCCCTGGACCCGGGCATAGGGTTCGGCAAGACCCAGGAGCAGAACGTCTGGATCCTCGATCACAGCTCCTTCTTCTCATGCGGGTACCCGGTCCTGTCCGGGTCGTCCCGCAAGAGGGTGGTCAGATCCGAGTATCCCGACCGGGACATCGACGACGCCTCGGCCGACGCGGCCATGAGGGCCTTCAGGTCCGGCGCGGACATCGTGAGGGTCCACGACGTCGCACGCACGGCCGCCCTGTTCAGGCGAGGAGGGCCTTGATGACGATGAGGGCGGCGATGACCGCCACGGCGGAGACGTAGAACAGCATGTCCCTGCGCTTCTCGGCGGCATCGCGACGGGCCTCGCCGGCCCTGCATTCGTCGTCGCAGTACTCCTCGCCGAAGGGCAGGGGGTCCCCGCAGAATCTGCAGTGTGAGTGTTCCGGCAGTCTCGCCATGGGACCCACATCAAGCTCGAATGATATTAAAGCGTGGCTGGTCAGCTTATATCCTCCCCGGGGAATCCATAAAGGCCGCGCAGACGGCAGGATGGATACATGGTGAGGTTCACGCTCTTCTGCAGACCCAGGGGGATGAACATGAGGATGGAGTTCGGCAGCGGCGACTCCATCGGCGACCTGGGCGCCACCGTGGAGGACTACTTCGGCTCCGGGTTCATACTCAGGAACGGCTACTCGATGCTCGGGACCGAGGGCAAGATAGGGGACCACATCTCCGACGGGGACGTGGTGGAGGTCATCCCGGACCCGGAAATCATTATCGATTCCCTGCGCATGGGGCGAACATGGCGAGACTGGTGTCATCCGCGGACATCGTCCTGAGCCCGGCGGCGGTTGAGACCGCCGTCTCCCTGGCGGAGGACGGCGAGACGTCCACCATAATGGGCAGGGCGGTGGAGGACGCGTCCGGCAGATACTACGAGATGACCGGCACGGGGGACCCCATCGGGATGTCGTTCCCCTCGGAGGGCGGCACGCACCCTGACGAGGACATGCTGGAGTCGTTCCGGGGCGGGTTCCGGGAGGGGATCCTGATGGTTATCGACCGGTACGCGGGCGAGTTCGCCCTCTACATAGTGACAGCGGACGGATTCAGGGCGGCGTCGGCGCTGATGTCCGAGTGATCAGACCCAGATGGCGTGCCTTCTGCGCATGTCGTCCTCGGTGGCGCCGTCACGGTCCATCAGGTCGCTGACGATGCAGTCGAAGAACAGCACCGCGGAGTCCTCGAACACCGTCCCAAGCGGCGCGGCGCGCCGGAGATCCGGCCCCTCGGGCACGTCCATGACGATGGAGACGTCCGACACCTCGGTCAGGGGACTGCCGGGCGTCCCAGTGAGGCAGACGATCATGGACCCGATGCGCTTCGCTATCCGGGCGGTCTGCACCACTGACGACGTCCTCCCGGTGTAGGAGATGAGAAGGGTCAGGTCGTCCCTGCCGATGATCGGGGTGGTCATCTCACCAACGAAGTGGACGTCGAACCCCAGATGAACCAGGCGCACCGCGAAGAGCTGACCCACCAGTCCGGACCTCCCGGACCCGTAGATGAACACCTTGTGGCAGCCCCTAATGCCGTCTATGAGGGCCTCCCTGCAGGAGGGGTCCACGGAGGACAGGGAGCGGCGGCAGCCGTCCAGGATGCAGTCCAGCGTCTCGGGCAAATCACTCACCGGCCGCCGCAGCGGCCTCCGCCTTCCTCCTCTCCTTGAGGTCCTTGGCCACCTTCTTGCTGAGGACCCTCTCGTGGATGATCCTCATGTACATGGCGTCGTGCTCCAGGAGCGGAGAGGTGGAGATGATCGTGCAGTTCGGCCTCATCTCGATGAGGGCCTCGGCGAAGGGCTCGAACTTCAGGTCGCCCTTCTTGATGGGTGTGAGACGCTTCTCGTTGCCGTTCTCGTAGTCGACCCCGGCGAAAGCGGTGTGGATGCAGCCCCCGCTCTTGGGCTCCACCATGGTCAGGACATCGATGAAGTCGTCGGGTTCCAGCAGCGTGCCGTTGTAGCGCGAGTGCAGATGGGAGAAGTTGACGACGGGGGTGAGGCCGTCGAACTGGTCGCAGATGTCCATGACCTGCTCCAGGGACCCGAACACGTCCTGCTGGCCCGTGACCTCGATGCCCAGCCTGGGGGTGAGGCCCATGCCATGCCACCAGTCGAGGATGTCCTCCACGTTCTGATAGATGAGGGCGTCCACATCCTCCTCGGGGCGCTTCCCGTCGTAGATGCCCAGGCTGGTGACGACGATGTCCCCTCTCAGGGCGTTCATGATGAGCCCGGCGTACCTGATGCTGTTCATGCATTCCGCGGCGAGGTCCGATTCGGACCCCAGGTCCATGTAGTAGGGGGTGTGGATGGACATGCTCACGTCCAGCCTCTTCGCCATGTCCCCGATCCCGCAGAGGTCGCCGAAGGTGGCGGCCACACCCGAGGGCATGTAGACCAGGTCGTCCTCCTCCTCGATGGGTTCGTCCGGGTCGTTGATGGGCTCCCCGTCCCTGAGAATCTCGATGACGAAGTCCTCCTCGATGTCCTTCAGGGTCATGCCGACCTCCTCGTCCTCGGGGCATCTGGTGAAGGCCCCGGCGCGGACGAGCTGTATCTCCAGAGCGCTGAGGCTGAGGTTGTGGACGTCCTCGATTCCGTCCTCGAGGGTGCGTCCCTTGCATGACAGCGGGATTCCGGCGGGTCCGAACCTAATCATGTGAATCAGGCCGATGAATCCCTCCGCCCTATTAATACCCTTCAGACGCGCGCGGACGGGTACCCGTCGGAGCCGGAGACCATGCGGCCTCCCGACGTCTGGCACATGTCGGCTTCGTCGATCCGGGGCGCATGCCGGCCTCGTGTACCAGCGTTCGCGCCTGGGAACGACGGGCTGTCGGAGGACACCCCATTCCCCGGCCGCCCTTGTATTAGGGTAAGAGATACCTTTATAAACGACACCCGTATAGCGCCCTCTCACAAACGATTTACCGAAATGTCGGGAGAGTCAGAAAAATGAAGAGCTGCAAGACAAATCCCCAGCTCATCGCCACCATCGACAAGCTGAAGGCGATGACCAGGGAGACGGACGCTGCCATCTGGCGAGACATCGCGCTTAGGCTCGAGAAACCCAAGAGGAACTGGGCCGAAGCGAATCTCAGCAAACTGGAGAGGTACGCCCAGGACGGAGAGACAATCATCGTCCCCGGCAAGGTCCTCGCCGCAGGCAACATAAGCAAGAAGATCACAGTCGCCGCGTACGACTTCTCCGACGCGGCCGCCAAGGCCATCGTGGCCGCCGGCGGTAAGGCGCTCACGCTCGAGGAGCTGGCCGAGTCCAACCCCAAGGGCACCGGCGTCAGGATCATGAGGTGATTAGGATGGTTACTGTTATCGACGGAAGGAACCTGATCCACGGAAGGCTGGCCAGCGTGGTCGCCGAGAGGATCATGAACGGCGAGGAGATCGTCGTGCTCAATGCCGAGGCCATCATCATCACCGGCGTCAAGGAGAACGTCTTCGCCGACTTCAAGGCGAAGGTGGACCGCGGAGACGCCACCAAGAGGAAGGGACCCTTCTACCCCCGCAGGGCGGACCTCCTGTTCAAGAGGTGCGTCAGGGGCATGATCCCCTGGACCAGCACGTCCGGCAGGGAGGCCTACAGGAGGCTCCACGTCTTCGTCGGCACCCCCAAGCAGTTCCAGGACTGCGAGAAGGAGAGGCCCGAGGAGGCCTGCAGGAAGATTACCGGCAAATACACAACCCTGGGAGCCGTGTCCAAATTCCTGGGTTCCA
>CAYZSQ010000059.1:0-7887 GCA_964479785.1 uncultured Methanomassiliicoccales archaeon | reverse complement strand
ATGCGATTCTCCGGTCGATAATCATGGATGGGAGCATGAAACACGCCGAGGAGGACTACGACGCGGACAGCATCGTGGCGCTCCATGGCCTGGAGGCAGTGAGGAAAAGGCCCGGGATGTACATCGGATCCACCGACTCCCGGGGTCTGCACCACATGGTCTATGAGGTGGTGGACAACGGCATCGACGAGGTCATGGCGGGATTCGCCACCGAGGTCGACGTCACCATCAACGACGATGGATCCATCACCGTGGTCGACGACGGCAGGGGCATCCCCACAGGCATCAACCATGAGGAGGGGAAGTCGGCGCTGGAGATGTGCCTGACCGACCTCCACGCCGGCGGCAAGTTCAACCAGAACAGCTACAAGGTGTCCGGCGGCCTCCACGGCGTCGGCGTCTCCGTGGTCAACGCCCTCTCCGAGAGGCTGGTGGCCACCGTCTACAGGGAGGGCAAGGTCTGGAGGCAGACCTACAGGATCGGCGTCCCGGACGGCCCGGTGGAGGTCATCGGGGATTCCGACAGGCACGGCACCGAGATCACCTTCTGGCCGGACCCGGAGATGTTCGAGACCACCGACTTCGACTACACCACGCTGCAGAACAGGTTCCGCAACCAGGCGTTCCTGAACAGGGAGGCGACCATAAACTTCGAGGACAGGCGCTCCGGCAGGAGGGAGCGCTTCCACTACGACGGCGGCGTCTCCGAGTTCGTGCAGTACCTCAACAGGTCCAAGACGCCCATCCACCCCGTCCCGATACACTTCACCGGGGAGAGGAACGGCATCATGATCGACATCGCCCTCCAGTACACGGACGGCTACAACGAGGAGATCGACTCCTTCGTCAACACCATCTTCACCCCCGAGGGAGGGACCCACCTGACCGGGTTCAGGACGTCCCTCACCAAGACCATCAACGACTACGGCAGGGAGAACAACCTGCTGAAGGACATCACCCTGGAGGGGTCCGACGTCAGGGAGGGCCTCACGGCCATCGTGAGCATCAGGATGTCCGAGCCCCAGTTCGAGGGGCAGACCAAGGCCAAGCTGGGCAGCAGCGTGGCCCAGGGCGCCGTGTCCGGGCTGATGAACGACAAGCTGGCCGAGTACCTGCTGGAGAACCCCCAGGTGGCGCAGACCATCGTCCGGAAGGCCATATCCGCCTACGAGGGCCGCGAAGCCGCCAGGAAGGCCAGGGACGCCACCCGCAGGAAGTCCGTGCTGGAGAGCACCAGCCTCCCCGGGAAGCTGGCCGACTGCTCCGAGAAGGACCCCGCCAAGTGCGAGCTGTACATCGTGGAGGGGGACTCCGCAGGAGGGAGCGCCAAGCAGGGCAGGGACCGCGCGTTCCAGGCCATCCTCCCCCTCAGGGGGAAGATCCTGAACGTGGAGAAGGCCAGGCCGGACAAGCTCCTGGACCACGAGGAGATCAAGAACCTCGCCATCGCCATCGGCGGGGGCATAGGGAGGGAGTTCGACGTCACCAAGATCCGCTACCACAACATCGTCATCATGACCGATGCGGACGTGGACGGGGCGCACATCGGCACGCTGCTGCTGACGCTGTTCTACAGGCAGATGAAGCCCCTCATCGAGGCCGGGCACGTCTACATAGCCATGCCGCCGCTGTACAGGGTCTACAAGGGCAAGAGGCAGATCTACGCCTACAACGACGAGGAGATGGCCGCCGCCATGGCGGAGCTCGGCCAGGGGGCCAACGTCTCCAGGTACAAGGGTCTGGGGGAGATGAACCCGCAGCAGCTGTGGGAGACCACCATGAACCCCGAGACCCGGATCATGAAGAAGGTGACCATCGAGGACGGGATGATCGCGGACCAGATGTTCTCGGTCCTGATGGGCGACGATGTGGAGCCCCGCAGGGAGTACATAATCGAGCACGCCCACGAGGTCGTCAACCTGGATGTGTGATACCATGGACGGAGAGAGGAAGCTCATCATCCAGCCCATCGAGAGGGAGATGCACCGCTCGTACATCGACTACTCCATGAGCGTCATCGTCGGCAGGGCGCTGCCGGACGTCAGGGACGGCCTGAAGCCGGTCCACAGGAAGATCATGTTCGCCATGTCCGAGCTGGGGCTGGTGTACAACAGGCCCCATAAGAAGTCCGCCACCGTGGTGGGAGAGGTCCTGGGTAAGTACCATCCCCACGGGGACACCGCCGCCTACGACGCCATGGTGAGGATGGCCCAGCCGTTCTCCCTGAGGTACCCGCTGGTGGACGGACAGGGGAACTTCGGGTCCGTGGACGGGGACCCGCCGGCGGCCATGCGTTACACCGAGACCCGCCTGTCCAAGGTGGCCAGTGACCTGCTGGCCGACCTGGACAAGGAGACCGTGGACATGATGGACAACTACGACGGCTCCCTGAAGGAGCCGACGGTGCTGCCCTCCAAGTTCCCGAACCTCCTGGTCAACGGTTCGGACGGCATAGCCGTGGGGATGGCCACCAAGATGCCCCCGCACAACCTGAGGGAGGTCTGCGACGCCATCGTGTACACCGTCGACCACCCCGACGCCACCCTGGAGGATCTGATGCAGCTCGTCAAGGGCCCCGACTTCCCCACCGGTGGGACCATCTACGGCATCAGCGGCATCCGCTCCGCCTACGAGACCGGCCGCGGCAGGCTCAAGGTCAGGTCCAACACCCACATCGAGGAGATGGACAACGGGAAGGAGAGGATCGTCGTCGACGAGATCCCCTACCAGGTCAACAAGGCCCAGCTGATCGCCCAGATCGCCGATCGCGTGAAGGACAAGGAGATCGAGGGCATCACCGACCTCCGCGACGAGTCCGACAGGCACGGGATGAGGATCGTCATCGAGCTCCACAGGGACGCCCTGGCCAACGTGGTCCTGGAGAACCTGTTCAAGAAGACCAGCATGGAGGTCACCTACGGCATCATCAACATCGCGCTGGTGGACAACAGGCCCACCACGCTGGGGCTCAAGGAGCTCATAGTCCACTACATCTCCCACAGGAGGGACGTGGTGGTCCGCAGGACGAGGTACGACCTGGCGCAGGCGGAGAAGAGGTTCCACATCCTGGAGGGCCTGATGAAGGCCATCAACATGCTGGACGAGACCATCGCCCTGATCAGGGGTTCCTCCAGCGCCGAGGAGGCCAACATCGGGCTCCAGGGCCTCCTGGGCATCGACGAGTCCCAGGCCAAGGCCATCCTGGACATGAGGCTGCAGAAGCTGACCGGCCTGGAGCTGAACTCCATCAGGGAGGAGCACGAGGAGCTGAGGGTGCAGATGGAGGACCTGAGGGACATCCTGGCCAACGAGTCCAGGGTGCTGGACATAATCAAGTCCGAGACCGCGGAGATGAGGGAGACCTACGGCGACGACCGCAGGACGGTCATCGACCCCAACGCCATCGACACCGACGAGGAGGACCTCATACCCAGGGAGCAGGTCGTGATCACGATCTCCGCTGACAACTACATCAAGAGGATCCCCCTGAGCACCTACAGGCAGCAGGCCCGCGGGGGCGTGGGGCTCACCGCCATGCAGACCAAGGAGGAGGACCACGTGGCCTCCATGTTCGTCACCTCGTCCCACGACTACGTGATGTTCATCACCAACCACGGGCGCCTGCACTGGCTCAAGGGGTACAGGATCCCGGAGGGCAGCAGACAGTCCAAGGGCAAGCCCATAGTCAACCTGCTGTCCGACCTGGAGGAGGGGGAGAAGGTGGTGAACACCATCTGCGCCGCAGGGTTCCCCGACGACAGGTACCTGGTGTTCTGCACCCGCAACGGACTGTTCAAGAAGACCCCGCTCTCCGCCTACGGCAACGTCCGCTCCAGGGGCATCAAGGCCATCAAGCTGGAGGAGGGCGACGAGCTGATCGAGACGGACATCACCGACGGGGAGGACCAGATCGTCATCGCGTCGGCCAACGGCCTGGCGGTGAGATTCGACGAGTCGGACGCCCGCACCACCGGCAGGGACACCATGGGGGTCAAGGGCATGACCCTCAACCCCGGCGACAGGGTGGTGTCCATGGCCGTGGTGAAGCCCGGCGACAGGCTGCTGACCGTGTCGGAGAACGGCTACGGCAAGATCTCCGATGTGGACGACTACCGCAAGACCCACCGCGGGGGGAAGGGCGTCATCACCATCAAGACCGACGAACGCAACGGCTGCGTGGTCAGCGTCAGGAAGGTCAACAACGGGGACCAGCTGATGCTCACCTCGTCCTCCGGGAAGATCATCCGCATGGACACCGACGAGATCCGCGAGACCGGGCGCAACGCCAAGGGCGTCAGGATCATGGACCTCCGCAACGGCGACAAGGTCGTGGCCGTGGAGCCGGTGATGACCGAGGAGCAGGGGATCGAGGAGGCCGCCTCGGAGGCTCCCGCGCAATGACCCAGACGGGGCCGTCCCCATGGGCGGCCCTGCAAAACATTTATTAAAAGGTCCAATATAGGGGGGATTCACGCCGTGGTAACTCAGTTGGGAGAGTGCAAGACTGAAGATCTTGAAGTCGCTGGTTCGAGCCCGGCTCACGGCACCATCTTCTCCTCACATCGCTGACAGGGGCCGATTCCCATGGAGCCCGACCGTGTTTTCATAGACATCCGCACCTGCGACCTCACGCTGTCCCAGGTGATGGCCGAGGTGGCCAGGCTCCAGTCGGAGTACCCGGACTACGAGATATTCATGGACGGCGACGCCTACGCCATCGTGGGGCGCCGCAGGGTGCAGAGGTGACCGGGCATGGGACGGGGAAGGATCACTATCGGGCTGTACAACTCCTACGACCAGAACTTCAGGGAGCCCCACAGGCGCACCATCGCCAGGGCGGGGGACCTGGCCAGGGCCTTCGACATGAACCTGGCGCTCTTCGGGTTCCCCATCCCGGAGGACACCCGCACGCCGGTGGAGGTGGCGGAGTGGATAGCCGGGACCACCAGCATCGGCGCCCACGGCGGCTACTTCATGGAGCTGGCCGAGAGGGGCAGGTTCATGAGGTTCCCGTACCCGGACAAGGGGTTCCCGCCCCAGCTGGGGGAGCCCGTCCTCACGACGAGCAAGCCCGACCCGTCCAAACAGGTCACATTGGAGCAGGCCGTGGACATGGTGGAGCACGGCCAGAGCATCCTCCTCGTGTTCGGCATCGGCCCGCACGGAGTCCCCAGGAAGACCGCCGCCATCCCCAGGTACAACCTGGACATCACGCCCGGGGGGTTCTCCCTGGAGACATGCACCGCTCTGGGCGCGGTGTGCGGGGCGTTCGCCTCGAAGCTCGGCTCCATAAGATGACCCTCTTTCCGGGCAAAGACTAAAAACGGCCCGGTGATGCAAGGGCCATGGTAAGACAGGCACGCTGCTCACACATACTCGTGGACTCGTACGAACAGGCGCTGGACCTCCAGAGGAGGGTCTACGCCGGCGAGAACTTCGCGACCCTGGCGTCCCAGCACTCCAAGTGCCCCTCCGGCAGGAACGGCGGGGACCTTGGATGGTTCGGCCGCGGGCAGATGGTGAAGCCCTTCGAGGACGCCGCATTCTCGTACAACCCCGGGGACATGACCATCGTCCAGACCCAGTTCGGCTGGCATCTGATCTACGTCTACGGCCAGAGATGACCGGGACGGGCGGGGTCAGCCCCTCCTGTTCTCGATCCTGTCCATGGCCTTGTCGATGATGCCCTCCTTGCGGGCGGCGATCATCGTGAGGTAGAACCTGCGCTGCAGGTCCGTGATGCCGGGGGTCTCATCGACGATCCCCTCGATGCGGTCCATGTCGATGAACCTGTACAGGCCGGCCAGGGCCGCGTCGCACTCGGCGTTGTCCGCGGACGTTATGAAGTCGTGGTAGTTGATCCTGGCACGATCGATCATCAGCGTGGATCTGGGGAACATCCGGACCCTGTCGTCGATCTCCGAGGGTTTCGACAGGACCCTCTCCATCCCCCTGTCGTCCAGCTGGGGGAACAGGCAGGACCCGCAGTCGTAGACCGGCGCCAGGTCGGCATGCCTGACCCTCTCGTCCACCAGTATCCCCCAGTTCCCGTTGTGGCGGTCGAAGTTGGCCAGCAGCGCGTCCCCGATGAACTGTCTCCAGAAGAACGTCCTGAGCCTGTCCGGGAGGATCAGCCTCTGCTCGTCTATGCCTCTGAGAATCGAACCGAGATCGGTGTTGTAGCCGTCCAGGTCGCTGTCCAGGCAGGTGTTCTTCAGATGGGCGAACTCGATCAGCTTCCTGTTCCCCTCGGCGAAGTCCCTGCAGGCCACCACGTTCCTCACGTTGCCGTGGACGTCGGTGTAGATGCCCAGGAGGGTCTCCTGGGCGCAGATCCCCATGGAGTCGAGGATGTGGCACGCCAGGTACTCCGTGATGTCGGAGTTGATGTAGTTGATCTCCGAGAGGCCGCCGGGCTTCGGGGGGAACTTCAGCATGTAGCCGTGCCCCTCGTAGATTATGTTGATCTTGTTCCCGCTGGCGCCGCCGTAGGCGCGGTACTCGTTCCTCTCGCAGTCGCTGAAGTCGATCAGTTCCATCTTGGTCACCAAGGTCGAAGAGGTATCTCCTGCGGAGCCGCTCGGCCTCCTCGGCCGTCAGATATCCGCCCCACAGGTTGGCGTTTATCGATCCGTAGAGCTCCCCCCAGAGGCAGTCCAGCAGGGGGGAGCCGGTCCTCACGCCCTCAAGGAGCTCCTATATCGCCGTCCTGATGTCCGGAGGGAGCCCCTCGCAGAGCCGGTCCTCGGATCCGCGCTCAGTAGTGGTCATACAGTATGTCGCCGGGTTCCAGGAGGACCCCGTCGCCCTTCTCGACCCTTCCCACCACTTCGGCGTTCTGGTACTTCGAGGCGATGGCCTCCGCGTCCTCGGCAGGCGCTATGATCGTGAAACCCATGCTCATGTTGAGGGTCTGGTAGATCTCCCTGTCCTCGATATCGCCCAGCTCCTGCAGCTTCGTGAATATCGGCGCGGGCTTCACGGGGTCGCTGATGACGTATCTCAGTCCCTTCCTCATCCTGAGGATGTTCCTGAGTCCGCCTCCGGTGATGTCCACCAGGCCGTGGACGGTGTTCTCGGATGTGATCTCCAGGACCTGCCTCACGTAGATCTCGGTGGGGGTGAGCAGTTCCTCCCCCATGCTCTTCCGGAGTCCGGCCACCTTGTCGGTCATGGCGATGCCGTTGGCCTCTACCACCTTCCTGGCCAGGGTGAGCCCGTTGGAATGGATGCCGGATGACCTGAGCGCGACGATGAGATCGCCCTCCTGGCACTTGTCGCCGGTGATGATCCTGTCCTTCTCCACGTATCCCAGGCAGGTGCCGGACAGGTCGACGCCGTTCACTATCTCCGGCAGCACGGCGATCTCGCCGCCGACGATCTCCATGTTGGACAGCTCGGCGCCCTTCTGGAGCCCCTTCCCGATCTCCTCGGTGATCTCTGGGTTCGGCCTGTCGATGGCGATGTAGTCCACGAACGACGTGGGCTCGGCGTTGACGCAGATGGTGTCGTTGACGTTCATCGCGATGCAGTCGATCCCCACCGTGTCCCACTTGTTGAGCTCCTCGGCGATGAGCAGCTTGGAACCAACGCCGTCCGTGGCCATGGTTATGTACCTGTCCCCGAAGTCGATGAGGCTGGCGAACAGCCCCGGTATGCGGACGGCCTGGCCGATGCCCTGTCTCCTGTAGCTGACCTCGCTGACGAGGGCCTCGATTGCCTCGGATTTCTGGTCGATGTTAACCCCGGATCTGGCGTAAGTCCATCCGCTCATCTCTATCCTCTGTCGGATAGAATGGGGTCTGGTCTATTATTGTTTGCCAGATGCGGTTTTTGCCAGGGACATCAGCCTCCTGGCGCTCTCGCACGCATCTCCGAACGATATCC
>CAYZSQ010000058.1:0-8004 GCA_964479785.1 uncultured Methanomassiliicoccales archaeon | reverse complement strand
TCGGACGCGATGTCCCGAGACGGTCATTCGGACAGTCCGTCGGAGTCGTGGACCTGCATCCCGTACATCTCCAGTATCTCGGCCACCGTGGTGCACTGCTCCGGGGTCTTGTCGTCCCTGACCCTGCCGGTGAACCTGGGGAACCTTATGCCCAGGCCGGCACCCTCCTTCAGCACGTCCCTGGCGGCGGTGTGCACCGGGCTCAGGGTGATCTCCGCGGCCACCACCTCCAGCACCACCGCGGGGTCGAACCACACGTCGGGGACCATGTCCGCGTCCAGCGACGCCGGCCTCCCGTCCCGGAGGGTGCCGTCCAGCAGGGCGGGCATGGCGTCCAGGAAGGCGTCGTCGAACCCGGTCCCCAGCTTGCACACGGTGGCGAACCTGCCCGTCTCGTTGTCGTAGGCGGCCATGAGCAGGGCGCCGTACCTGCCGGCCCTCTTGCCCATGCCGTAGAACGCCCCCACCACGGCCAGGTCGAAGGAGTCGGTGAGGCCCTGCTGGTAGTCCTTCTTGTACTTGATCCAAAGGAACCCCCTGGACCCGGCCCTGTAGACGGAGTCCGGGGCGATGGACTTGGCCATGACCCCCTCGCATCTGGCGGCGACGGCGCCGGAGAAGAAGTCCTCCCCGTCCTCCGGGCTCTCCACGATCCTCATGGTGGTCATCTGGACCTGCCCGTCTATCTCGAACCCCGACTGCAGCGCCTCCCGCCTCTCCAGATAGGGCAGCGTCGTCAGGTCCTCGCCGTCGGCGTAGAGCATGTCGAACATGAATATCCTGACCGGGACCTCCCTGACGGCCTCGTCCATGCCGTGCTTCTTCCTGCGGTGGGTCACGTTCTGGAACGGGAGCATGTACCCGGTCTCCGGGTCCACGGCCACGCACTCCCCCTCGATGATGGCCTCGCCGTGCCGGCACTGCCTTCTGAGGGCCGCGGCGATGTCCGGGAAGTTGGACGTCAGGTCCTCCAGCCTCCTGGAGTACAGCCTCACCGAGTCCTTCCCGATGTGGGCCTGCACCCTGATGCCGTCGTACTTGTACTCCATGGCGCAGCGGCCGCCCAGCTTCTCCACCACCTCCTCGATGGAGGGCAGCCTCTCGGCGAGCATGACCTTCACCGGGCTGTCCACCTTCACCCCGATCCGGCGGATGGCGTCCATGCCGCCGTCGGCGATGGTCTCCGCCACCAGGCCGATGTCGCAGGTGACGTTGAACGCCCTCTCGATGGCGGGGCGGTCCTCCTTGGTGGCGAACGCCAGCGCCAGGGCGTCCAGGATCGTCATGTCCGCCGCGCCCACCCTCATCCTGCCGGTGACCGTCCTGCAGAGGTACCTGGCCTCCAGGGGCCCGGAGTCGTGGAGCATGCTGGCCAGGGTCTTCTGCTTCCTGTCCTGGGAATTCTTCCCGTCGGCGTTCTCGATGGCGGAGAGCCCCCTCACCACCCTGTCGACGGTCAGCTCCTCGGAGAACAGGGCCATCTGCTTCTTCCTGGAGATCATGGCCTCGGCCACCCGGCCCGGGTCCCCGGTCTCCACGGCCATCCTCTCGACCGCCTCCTCGGGGTTGCCGGAGGCCTCGGCTATCGCCTTCAGCACCAGCCTGTCGGCCATGCCCAGCACCCCCGGCACGAAGTCGGGGTGGAGCTTGCCCTGGCTCAGGTAGATGACGGACCTCAGCTCGCCCTTGTCCGCCCTGCGCAGGAAGTCCGCCAGTATGTCGGTCATCTCCAGGCGGCTGCCTGTGGATTCCAGTCTGTCGAAGGTCTCGGCCAGGTCGGAGTAGAGCATGCATCCCCCATCGTTCGGCCGATTATAATGTGTTCCATCGGGATCGGAAGCCGTCAAGGGATGTCTGGCTCTTGCGGGTGACCGGCGACGTCCCCCTGCTCAGGTCCTCGCTGAGCCTCTCCAGCTTGGCCCGCATGGCCGCCTCCTTCTCGGCGCTGGACCTCTCCAGGACCTCGTCCAGGGTGCCCTTCGCCACCAGGACGTAGACCTCGCCGTCGTTCTTCCTCCCGGTCCTGCCGCGGCGCTGGATGGTGCGGATCTCGGAGGACACGGGCTCGTAGAATATCACCGCGTCCGTGCTGGACACGTCCAGCCCCTCCTCCCCCACCGATGTGGACACCAGGACGTTGTAGGTGCCGTCCCTGAACCCGTCCAGGAGGGCGATCTGCTCCCTCTGCTTCAGTCCGCCGTTGGACTGCCCGACCAGCATGGCGACCCTGGCGCCCTGGACGGCGGACAGCTTGGACACGAGCATGTCGCAGGTCTCGCGGTACTGGGCGAACACCATGACCCTGGACCCGGCGGAGTTGTTCACGGTCCTGCTGACCAGGGACATGACCCTGGAGACCTTGGAGTGCTCCACGTTGGATCCGGCCACGATGTTCCTTACGCCCACGAACTCCGGGCGGCCGACGACCTCCCTGGCGCTCTTCCCGCCCTCCTTCTGGTCCGCCTCCGCCTCGATCCTGCCCAGGTAGGCCCTCAGGGGGGTCATGCCCTGGGTCTCGGCCAGGCCGATGGCGTGGAGGATCTTGATGCATATGGAGTGGAGGGCCAGGCCCCTGTAGATGATGGCGGTCCTCTCCCCGCGGGCGAGCCTGGCCTGCAGGTTGCTCCCGACGGTGAGCATGTACGTGGTGGACACCTGCCATCCGGCGTTGATCAGCCCCAGGGACGCCATCTCCCTGGCGAAGTGGTCCAGCATGGACCTCAGGAGGGCGGAGACGTCCATGAGGTCCTGGGGCACGTTGACCTCCAGCCTGTTGACGAAGGTGTAGTGTATGTAGGGCGACACGTCCGGGTCGTCGTCGGACTTGACGTCGATCCGCCTCAGCCTCAGGTTCAGGCAGACCTCCTCGATCCGGGAGACGCTGCTCCCCGGGGAGGCGGTCATGCCCACGGAGCGGGCTTCCCTGGGGCAGAACCCGGCCACCCTGACGTAGGCGTAGTTCCCGGTGCCCCTGTGGGCCTCGTCGTAGATCACAAGGGAGAACCCGTCCAGGGTGTACCTGCCGGCCTCCAGGTCGTTGGCCACCGACTGCGGGGTGGAGACGACCACGTCGCTCCTGTCCAGGACCTCCGCCCTGGCGGCCGGCCTCATGTTGCCGGTCATCTCGGAGACCACGGCGCCCGCCAGGAGGTCCGAGAAGGTGTCCCTGTGCTGGTCCACCAGGGGCTTGGTGGGGGCCAGGACAAGCACCTTCCCCCTGTCCAGGAACTCGGCGGCCAGCCTCAGGGCCACGATGGTCTTCCCCAGGCCGGTGGGGAGGATCAGCAGAGAGTTCCTCTCGAGGCAGCCCCTGACCATGTTGGTCTGGTACCTGCGCTCCTCCACTCTGTCGGGGACTATGCGGGGGTGGGAGACGTAGGCCATATTAGATGGTCAGATTGCGGGACGATAAAAAGGATGGGGGCGTGGCCCCCGTGCAGACTGGCGTTTAGTGGCATCCGCCGCCGCAGGAGGCGCAGCCGTTGAAGTTGGGGTTCCTGATGGTGAGGCCGGTGCCGAAGTTGGGGTCGTCGATGAACTCGATGACGCACTCCTCCAGCTCCTTCATGGTCTCGTCGTCGTAGAACATGTCGAACCCGGCGGCCGACTTGTCGACGTTCTCACCCTCGTTGGCCTTCTCCTGGAACGACATGCCGAACTGGGGTCCGGAGCAGGCGAATCCGGAGAGGTAGATCTTGATTCCGTAGCCGACCTTCTGGTTCTTCTCCAGCAGGTCGTTGATGAATTTCTCCGCATCGGGACTGATCTGTACCATGTGTATCGGTACCTTGAACGGTGATTCGTATTTTAACATTAACGTCGTTACTTCGATCCCCCGTCACCCGGGGGACATCGCGATCCGGGACCGGGCCCTTCAGTGGAAGCACGGGTGGCCGCCATGAGCCAGACGTCCGGCGATCCCTCATCGCTGATTCCTCGACCACCCGTCATAGACGCCCGTCCCCATCCCGCATCGACGTCCCGACCTATTCGGACAGGACGGTCCGGCGCAGCGTGCGGCCACGGCCGGCCGTTTTTACCCCGGTCCGGGGTCGTCCACTCCAGCGGCAAGACCGCAGGAGGAATCAAGGTGAACAACAAGACCCTGTCGGCCATCTTCACGGCCGTCGGCAGGAGGTGCGGGTACGACGAGGCCGTTGCGGAGTTCTCCCCGTTCAACGACTTCAAGGTGAGATGGGTCCGCTCCTACAGATGGATCAGCTTCGAGATCAGCGACTACATGGAGGACGCCCCCGAGGACATAATGGAGTCCATGGCTACCACGATATACCTCAAGATGAAGGGGGAGAGCGGACTGCCCTACTCGGACGAGGTCTGCGAGTGGCTCACCTCCGACCACTTCGTCCGCACCAAGCAGCCGGTGTTCGTCCGCAGGTACAGGGGCCTGGGCGGCCTGGTGGGGAGGAAGAGGGACCTGTCCGAATCCTACGACAGGCTGGTGGACATGGGGCTGGTGGAGAAGGACCCGGACATCTACATAGGATGGGAGTCGTCGAGGTCCCAGAGGGTCGGGAGGGCCAGCGTCCTGATGAAGGTGGTGGCCATATCCCAGACGCTGGACGACCCGAAGGTCCCGGAGAAGGTCCTGGACTACTGCCTGTACTCCCAGTTGGCCCACGTGGGCATGGGGTTCTGCCCCTCCCAGTCCCGCAGGGGGCCGGAGTACGACGCGCTGCTGTCGAAGTTCCCGGACAGGGCCGGGGCGGAGTCGTATCTGAGGGGGATGTCGCTGTACGTGCGAGGGGTGTCCCCCGTGCGCTAACACGCCGGTTCACGGTCCGACGATGACGCCGGTCTCCTGGCACTGACTTACGCAGGGGGTGTGTGTCGGACCCGGTGTTGTCCCCCGGTCATCGCTCCGACGACTCGCCGGTCGCTCCCGCGGGTGCCCTACGAAGTAGGGGCCGGGCCGCTGTCCGCCGTCCCGTGCACATGGCGTTCACGGATCGCGCCCCTCCGCCGGGACGGCATCATCGAATCCCCGCCCCGGTATTTAAGGGCGGGACATCTACGTCGTTCGTCGGACAACGGGTCGGTTATCGGAAAATTGTACGATAAAAAGTAAGTCAATTGTCGTATTTTTACTGATTCTGGTAGTATATGCCACTGATTTCTGCGGATTCCATTGAAAATTCTACGAATTACGCATTCAGTCTACGATATTTTCACAAAGCCTTATCAATGAAAACAAGATACCTCGGCTCCATGAAAGAAGTGCTAATGCCTTCCTCTGTAGCCATAGTGGGCGCATCCAGCGACGAGACCAAGCTCGGCGGGATGCTCCTGAAGAACATGATCAACGCGGGATTCAAGGGCAAGCTGTACCCCATCAACCCCAAGGGCGGGGAGATCCAGGGGCTGAAGGCCTATCCCAGCGTCACCGACGTGGGCGAGCCCATCGACCTGGCCGTCGTGGCCGTCAAGAACTCCATGGTCGCCGCCGAGATGCCCAAGTTCAAGCAGGCCGGCATCAGGTACGCCACCATCCTCACCGCCGGGTTCAAGGAGGACTCCCCCGAGGGAGCCGAGATGGAGAAGGAGCTGATCAAGGCCGCCGCGGAGAACGGCGTCAGGTTCCTGGGACCCAACTGCTTCGGGCTCATGAACCCCGGACACGGGGTCAACGCCACCTTCGCGCACCTCCTGCCCCAGCCCGGTAACATATCCATATTCTCCCAGTCCGGGGCCGTCGGCTCCTCCATCATCGACTGGGCCTACTACAACGGCATGGGCCTGGCGAACTTCATCACGTTCGGCAACAAGGCCGACATCGACGAGGCCGACCTGATCCCCGCGATCTCCGCCGACCCCAACACCAAGGTCCTGGGGATGTACCTGGAGGGCATCTCCAACGGCGAGAAGTTCGTGGAGGCCGTGGAGAACATGCCGGTGAAGAAGCCCATCGTGGTGTTCAAGTCCGGAAGGACCCAGGCCGGATCCGCCGCCGCGTCCTCCCACACCGGCTCCCTGGCCGGCTCCGACGCTGTCAACAACGTCATCTTCGACAAGCTGAACATCTTCAGGGCCCTGAACCTGGACGAGATGTTCGACGCCCTCAGCGTGTTCAGCACCTGCAGTCCCATGAAGAAGGACGGCATCGCCATCATCACCAACGCCGGCGGTCTGGGGGTCATGTCCGCCGACGCCACCTACGACGCCCCCAACGTCTACGCCGTCAAGTTCTCCGACGAGACCCTGGAGGAGATCAAGAAGGCCGTCCCCACCGTCGCCGGTCTCACCAACCCCATCGACGTCCGCGGGGACGCCAAGGCCGAGTACTTCCGCAACGCCATCAACGTGGTCACCAAGGACCCCAACGTGGGAGGGCTGGTCATCATGGGATCCCCGCTGGACACCGCCGATCTGGAGGCCGTCGCCAGGATCATCGTCGAGATGAGGGACGACATCCCCGTGCCCACCACCTGCTGCTTCGCCGGCGGATACAAGTGCGAGAAGGCCAACGCCATCCTCAAGGCCGGCAAGGTCCCCTGCTTCCCCACCCCCGACAGGGCGGTCCGCGCGCTGTCGATCCTGAGGAGCTACACCATCAAGGCCGCCCAGCAGGAGGAGCCCCTCCAGGTGCCCAAGGTGACCGGAAGGGAGGCCGCCAAGGCCATCATCGACAGGGCCAAGGCCGAGGGCAGGGACTCCCTGACCGAGTCCGAGGGCAAGGAGATCTTCGCCGCCTACGGTGTCCCCACCCCCGGGGAGGCCACCGTCAACAGCGCCGACGAGGCCGCCGCCGCATGCGACAAGATCGGCTACCCCGTGGTCATGAAGATCGTGTCCCCCGACATCAAGCACAAGACCGATGTGGGCGGGGTCGTGGTCGGCGTCAAGAGCGCCGCGGAGGCCAGGGACGCCTACAACAGGATCATGGACTCCTGCACCAAGGCCGTCCCCGGAGCCAACATCGTGGGCGTCTCGATCCAGCAGATGGTCTCCGGCCAGGAGGTCATCCTGTCCATGATCCGCGACGAGCAGTTCGGACCGGTCGTGTCCTTCGGACTCGGCGGGATCTACGTCGAGATCCTCGGCGAGATCTCCCAGGCCCACGTGCCCATGACCGAGCAGCAGCTCGACAAGATGATCACCTCCACCAAGGCGTACAAGCTGATGTCCGGCGCCAGGGGACTGCCCGAGGCCGACGTGGACGCCCTGAAGGACGCCATCAAGAGGATCGTCCTCATCGCCGAGGAGAACCCCGAGATCCACGAGCTGGAGATCAACCCGGTCATCGTGGGGCTCAAGGGCAAGGGATGCTGGGCCGTGGACGCCCTGTGCACCCTGATCAAGGAGTGAGGAAGAAACGGGGGCCCATGCCCCCTTCCAGACATTTTGTTCCCCGCCGGTCCCTCCGGGGGCCGGACCAATTCTCAATGAAGATCGGAGGGTGGGGCGCGCCCCTGGGTCTCCGAGACCAGCCTCTTGTAGCCGTTGCCCCAGCTCTCCATGGCGTCCAGAATCGGCGACAGGCTCCTGCCGAGGTCGGTGAGGGAGTACTCCACCCTGGGCGGGATCTCAGGGAAGACCTCCCTGGCGACCAGCTCGTTCTCCTCCATGCGGCGGAGCTTCTCGGTCAGCACCTTCTGGGACACCCCTGTGACCGACCTCATGAGCTCGTTGAACCTCTTGGTGCCCGTCATGAGGTCCCTCAGGATGAGGACTACCCATTTGTCGCTGATGAGCAGCAGCGTGGTCTCCACGGGGCACGGCGGGAGGTCTGTGATTACGGGCATCGAATCGGTCCTCCCGGTTATGCGCTTTCCCGCGGTCGCGGCCGTCCGTCAGCCCGGTCAGCACCGCCCTAATGTCCATGTCCAGCCCCAGGGCCCTGCCCTCGAGCTGCGGGGGGTACTGGCACGACCCCATGCTGACGCTGGCGTACCTGGATCTGGGGTTGGTCATGGCCATCTTCCAGAACGGGAACTTGATGATCCCGGGGGTGTTGTAGCCGACCCCCAGCTCCAGGAACAGGGTGTC
>CAYZSQ010000057.1:6422-8009 GCA_964479785.1 uncultured Methanomassiliicoccales archaeon | reverse complement strand
TTGGATCAGGACCGGCGACGGCGGCAGGATCCCCCTCGACAGGGGTCACCTGGAGCGCACAGGGTCGCTCATCTGAGCAGGAGCCTCTGGTTCGGGGCGTTCGGGGACTCCGGGTACAGATACGACACCCGTCCGGCGGCGATCAGGATCCGGACCACATTCCTGAGGGAGGACGGAGGGGATTTGTAGCCCATGGCCTCCGATATCTCCCTGACGCTCATCTCCCCGTTCCTCTCCAGCAGCTCCACGATTGTTGCGGCCATCTCCTCCGCGGAATTCCTGTTGTGGCCCCCGTTCGCCGCCTGTGCGGCCTTCGGTGCGTCCAGGAACGCCGGGTTCACAGGGAGCACCACTGTGAGGTATGTGCGGCCCTCGTCCGTCTCGAACACCGGCCTGGGCGACCCGTTGGACTCCATGGACTCCAACATCCTGGGTATGCCGGTGTTCCTCCCCTCCACCAGGCCCAAGTCCTTCAGGACCTCGCCTATACGCCTGTTCCGGTACCTCCTGCCCCTCATGCTGCAGTCGCGGATCTCGGCATCCGTGATGCCCCTCTCGGGGCCGGGAATGCTGGTGATCTCCATCCTGTCCTGGAGTATCGTCACGGTGATGGGCTCAGCGATGTCGTACGCCTTGTGGTATATCGCGTTCGACAGCGCCTCCTCGACGGCACCCGGCGGGTAGTTGTAGACCCTCGTGGACTCGGGACGGTCGTCGATCTTGTCGATGTGCTCTCTGATGTACAGGCTCTGTAGCAGGGACATGGTCCTCGTGAGCTGCCTGTCCAAAGGTCCCGATATGACCGTCTCCGTCATCCCGTTTCCCGTTGGATTCGGTTTGGACACCACCTCGACCCTCGCCATCCTGAAGAAGTCCTCGGGATGGTCGTTGAAGAACATGAGGCCGACGTTCACGGGACGTGTGTCCTCCGCCGGACCGCGCACCATCCGCAGCCTCTCCGCCAGGGCCGCGGCGTCCATGCCGGCCGAACCGCCATATATCCTGCTGTTGACCGCACCCAAGAACTCGCGCATGAGCCCGTAGCTCAGGTCCGAGACCCTCCCCGTGTCACTGACACGGTCGTCGAAGGGCACGACTTCCGACATCCTGAACAGGTCCCTCTCATCGGACCTGCTGGCCCTAATCGTCCTGCCCAGATGCCTGATGTAGTACGCCTTCTCGCCCCTCCTGTCCGAAAGGCTCACCGGGCACCTATACGGACGGTCCCATCCTCCAGGGGCCTTGATCACGAACAGCGTCCTGCCCTCGTACTCGAAGCATTCGGACTCGGCTATGTAGCGGGGATCGATCAAATTGCAGAGGTTGAGAAGGTCCCCGTTCATCCGGTCCACAGAGGCCCTGTCGACCCCTACGACATCCCCGGGCATACCGTCCTTCTCATCGATGCCCACTATGATGTACCCGCCACTCTGATTCTCGATGTCGTTGGCGAACGCGCATATCGTGTGGAGGATGGGTTCCGGATTCCATCCCCTCTTGTACTCCACACGTTCGTTCTCCACGATTCCCTCGTCGATCATCTGCCTTGGATCCAGCAATATGGCCATCTTCCGGTCCCTCCGTAGC
>CAYZSQ010000057.1:0-6322 GCA_964479785.1 uncultured Methanomassiliicoccales archaeon | reverse complement strand
ACTGTAACTGTTACTGCGGATAAAATCCTTGTTGCTGGTTACGACCGCACGGCCGAATCCCCGTCTTCGACACCCCTGCCGAGACGAGATGTCGGCCGAATCCGACGATCGCCCGTCTATGTCGCCCGTCACGGGTGAGCCGGAGGAGATCCCGACGAGCTCCTCGGCGATCTTCAAGCAGGCCATCAGGTCGTCGGCGGTGTTCCTCATGGTCCCCGCGGACCTGGCCTCGGCCCTGAAAACGAGTTTGGATCCCCGGAGCTCGGACTCCACGTACCCGGAGTTGTCCGGGTCCAGCGCGGCCATGACCGAACGGGCGGTGGCCTCGTCCGGATAGTCGATCTCGAGCTCCAGGGTGATCATGCCGTCACTTCCTCTGGGAGCGGACGTAGTCCGCGATGGCCTTCCCGACCTCGGATGTGGACAGCCTCCCGCCCAGGTCCGGGGTGGTCATGCCGGTGTCCAGGCTGTTCCTGACGGCGTCATGGAGCATCCTGCCCTCCTCGGGGTAGCCCTGCTCCTCCAGCAGCATCTGCGCCGCCAGCACGGCGGCGATGGGGTTCGCGATGCCCCTGCCGGCGATGTCCGGCGCGGAGCCGTGGATGGGCTCGAACATGCTGACGCCCTCCGGGTTGATGTTCCCGCTGCCGCCCATGCCCAGGCCTCCCTGCAGCTGCGCCCCCAGGTCGGTGAGGATGTCGCCGAACAGGTTGGGGACGGCCACGGTGCCGAAGGTCTCCGGCCTGACGATCATGGCCATGGCCATGGCGTCCACGAACATGAACTCCAGGTCCAGGCCGTACTCCTGGGTCTTCTCCTGGAAGATCTGCCTCTGCATGCCGTAGTTCTTGGTGATGACGTTGGCCTTGTCCACCAGGGTGACCTTTCCGTCGCCCCTGTTCCGGGCGTACCTGCAGCAGTAGTCCGCGAACCTGGTGACGGCCGTCCTGGACAGCAGCCCGATCTCGAAGGCGAAGTCGTCGTCGTTGCTGGACCTCGCATCGATGTCGATGTCCAGGGAGTACAGCTCCCTGTCCACGTGGACGTGGGCCCTGGATCCCCCGTTCCCGGGTCCGAAGAACCCGTTGGCGCCCATGTAGAAGTCCTCGGTGTTCTCCCTGAGGAAGTGGATGTCGAAGGGCACCTCCCTCTTCAGGGGGACCAGGGGGAACCAGCTGGTGACCGGGCGGAGGTTGATGTACTGGTCGAACACCGCCCTCATCCTCAGCAGGATGCCCTGCTCCAGCACGCCGGGCTTCACCCTGGGGTCCCCGATGGCGCCGAAGTAGATGGCGTCCTTCCTCTTCAGGGCGGCGACGTCCTCGTCGGTGAGCAGCTCGCCCGTCCTCAGGTACCTGTCGGACCCGATGTCGAAGAACTCGGGGTCGTACTGGAACGAGGAGATCTCGGACACGGCGTCCATGACCTCCATCCCCGCGGCGATGACCTCCTTCCCGATGCCGTCGCCGGGGATGATGGCGAGGTGCTTCAGAATCTCCCCTCCCTCACCATGTTCATCAGCCCGCCGGCCCTGACCAGCTCGGAGATGAAGGGCGGGTACTCGGGGAAGGAGTACTCCCTCCCCTCGGCCACGACCCTGCCGTTGTCCGGGTCGACCTCCACGGTCTCCCCCTCCCTCACATCGACCTTGCACTCCACCAGGAGCAGCCCGATGTTCATGGAGTTCCTGTAGAAGATCCTGGCGAAGGACTCCGCTATGATGCAGGAGAACCCGGCCTCGATCAGCGACAGGGGGGCATGCTCCCTGCTGGAGCCGCAGCCGAAGTTCCTGCCGGCCACCAGGATGTCGCCCTTCCTCACTTCCTGCGCGAACCCGGGCCTGACCTTCTCGAAGATGTAATCGTTGAGGTGATCCAGGTTGGCCGCCACCAGCCTCTCGGCCGGGATGATCTGGTCGGTGTCCACGTTGTCGCCGAACACCCACACCTTCCCTGTGAACCTTTCCATTCAGCTCCCCTCCAGCTGGTCGGGGGTGACGATCCTGCCGGCGATGGCGGAGGCCGCCACCACGGCGGGGCCGGCGAGGTAGACCTCGGAGGCCTTGTCGCCCATGCGCCCGATGAAGTTCCTGTTGGTCGAGGCGACGGCCCTCTCCCCGGCGGCCAGGATGCCCATGTAGCCGCCCAGGCAGGCCCCGCAGGTGGGTCCGGAGATGAACGCCCCGGCATCGAGGAAGATCTGCATCAGACCCTCCTCCACCATCTGCCTGTAGACCTTCTGGGATGCGGGGACCACCAGGAACCTGACTCCCGGCGCGACCTTCCTCCCCTTGACGATCTCGGCCCCGATCCTCATGTCCTCGATCCTGCCGTTGGTGCAGCTGCCCAGGTACGCCTGGTCGATGGCGACGTCGGCCTCCCTCACGGGGCGGCCGTTGCTGGGCAGGTGGGGGTAGGACACGAAGGGCTCCAGCTCGGACAGGTCGTACTCCAGCACCTGGCAGTACTCCGCGTCCGGGTCGGCGTCCACCGGGGTGTAGTCCCCCCTGACCGTGTCCCTGATGTACTCGCGGGTCAGGTCGTCGCAGGGGAATATCCCCGCCTTCCCTCCGGCCTCGATGGCCATGTTGGAGATGGCCAGCCTGTCGCAGACCGGGATGTTCCGGACGTCGCCGTGGAACTCGAACGCCTTGTAGTTGGCGCCGTCCACGCCGATGTCGGTGATGATCCTCAGGATCAGGTCCTTCCCGCCGACGTACTGTCCGAATCTGCCCTTGACGACCACCTTGATGGTCTCGGGGACCTTGAACCACAGCTTGCCGGTGGCGAAGGCTGCGGCGGCCTCGGTGGACCCGATGCCCGTGGAGAACGCGTTGATCCCGCCGTAGGTGCAGGTGTGGGAGTCGGCCCCGACGATGAGCCTGCCGGGGGCGGCGAAGCCCTCCTCCACCATCAGCTGGTGGCAGACCCCGCTCTTCCCGATCTCGAAGTAGTTGGGGAGCTCGTGCCTGTGGGCGAACTCCCTCATCTCCTTGGCCTGCTCCGCCGAGGCCACGTCCTTCGCGGGGACGTAGTGGTCCGGGATCAGGACCATGCGGTCCTTGTACATCGTGTCGGTGTCCAGTTTGGCGTACTCGCGGAAGGCGATCGGTCCGGTGACGTCGTTGACCATCACGTAGTCCACGTCCGCCATCACGATCTGCCCGGCGCGGGCGTCGGTCCCGGATTTCTCCGAGAGGATCTTCTCTGCTATCGTCTTGCCCATTCTCACTCACTCTTCTGTCTGGCGAAATCCCTGTTTATGGCGGCCATCATGGCGTCCACGGACGTCTGCACGACGTCCAGGCCCACGGCCTTGCCGACGGACAGGTTGCCGTCGTTCTGAACGTTCTTGACCATCACGGTGGCCTCGCAGATGGAGTCGCTCCCGCCGGTGATCGCCGCCAGCTTGTACTCCTCCAGCGTGATCGCCGGGTTGACCGCCTCGGCGATGGCCTTCAGCGCCGCGTCCACCGGACCGACGCCCACCTCGGACTGCACCTTCGCCTCCCCGTCCAGGGTGATGTTCACGGTGGCGGTGGATGTGATCCCCCTGCCGGTGAACACGGCGATGCCGTCCAGGACCGCGGTCTGCTTCCTGGTCTCCTTCTTCCACAGCACGCTCTCGGCGATGGCGACCAGCTCCGCGTCGTCGATCTCCTTGCCTCCGACGGCGATCTCCTTGATGGCGGCCATCAGCGCGGGCATGTGCTCCTCGGGGAACTTGACCTTCAGCTCCTCCAGCCTTCCGCGGACGGAGTGCTCGCCGGAGTGCTTGCCGATGACGATGTGCCTCTCCACCCCCACCATCTCGGGCTTGAACGGCTCGTAGGTCAGGGAGTTGGCCATGACGCCGTGCACGTGGATGCCCGACTCGTGGGCGAAGGCGTTCCTGCCCACCACGGGCTTGTTGTACGCGATGGGGAACCCTGTGATCCTCTCCACCAGCTTGGACGTGAGGCCGAGCTTGGTCATGTCCACCGTCTCCACGCCGTAGTTGGCGAACAGGTTGACCGCCACCTCCTCCAGCGCGGCGTTGCCGGTCCTCTCGCCGATGCCGTTGACGGTCACCTGGCAGATCTCCGCGCCGGCCTCCACCCCGGCCAGGGTGTTGGCCACGGCCAGGCCCATGTCGTTGTGGCAGTGCATGGAGATCGGCACCTTCAGCACCTTCCTCATCTCCGTCACGATGTGGGCCATGCCCTGGGGGATGATCACCCCCACCGTGTCCGGCAGGTTGATGCTGGACGCCCCGGCGTCCTGGGCGGCGGTGCAGATCCTCTTCATGAACTCCAGGTCGCTCCTGGTGGCGTCCTCGCAGGAGAACATGACCTCCAGCCCGTGCTCCCTGGCGTACTCTATGGTCTCCACCGCCCTGTCGACCACCTGGTCGGGGGTCATCTTCAGCTTGTACTTCATGTGGAGGTCGCTGGTGGCGATGAAGGTGTGGATGTAGTCCACGCCGGTGCTCAGCACGGCGTCCACATCGCCCTTCACGGACCTGGACAGGCTGCACACCGTGCATTCGGTGCCGGCGTCCATGATCTTCCTCAGCGTCTCCCTCTCGGTCTCGGAGGACACGGCGAACCCCGCCTCCATGATGTCCACGCCCAGGTCGTCGAGGGCCATGGCTATGCGGACCTTGTCGTCCGAGCTCAGGGCGATGCCTGGGGCCTGCTCGCCATCCCTCAGCGTGGTGTCGAAGATCTTGATGTTGTCTGCATGAGGGATGGACCTGAGCGCGAGCTGGTTGTAGGGGCTGACTGCCAGCATCTCTCTCAGCTTAGCGTTCTCACTGGTTTGGGTTGCGTTCATGATAACACCTCAAACCGTCCTAGCTCTCACTGGGTTTACTCAAGAAGAAGGAGTAGTCCGGTGACAGCGTTGCAGATCATTTAGCGACCTCTGACGGTGAGGCTCCCTAGTTGCTGATATTATAAAAAGTCTGTCAAACGCGCGCGACTTAGTGACGGCGCATCCGCCTCGTCCCTCGACGGAGCGGCCATCCCTCGTCCGACATGCGGATGTAGCGGGCGTTCCTGTTGCCTCCCACCTTCCTGACCCTCCCCTGGCGGACCATCTCCCCCAGGACGGCCTCGATGGTGGTGACGGAAACGTCCGGGAGCATCGCGGAGAGCTCGGACTTGGACAGCGGCAGGATGGAGTCCAGGACCATCCTCTCTATCCTGTCCGCCTTGCCCAGCCTGGAGCCGGTCAGGGCTCCGGCCGTGCGATCGAACTCCTTGTACGCCATCATGAGCACGCCCAGGGTGTACATCATGAACGGCACGTAGTCGGAGCGGCTCTCGTGCCATCCCCGGGACGACTCGGCCAGGGCCTCGTAGTATGCGTCCCTGTCCGCGCTGATGCGCGCCTCGACGGACACGTATCTGCCGATGTCGTAGCCCTCCTTGTACAGGAGGAGAAGGGTGAGGAGCCTGGACATCCTGCCGTTGCCGTCCATGAAGGGGTGGATGCAGAGGAAGTCCAGGATCACGCAGGGGATCAGCAGGAGCTTGTTCACGCCCATGTCGTCGCGGGCGTCCTGGTATGCCAGGACCAGCTGCTCCATGGCGGCGGGCGTCTCTGCGGCCGATACGGGCCTGAAGCGGACCCTGCGGGTCCCGTCCGGAAGGATGTCGATTATGGCATTGTCGGCGGTCTTGTATCCGGTGGGACCCTCCGAATACGACCCCATGACGGAGAACATCCTCAGCACGGTCCTCTCATCCAGCGTCATGGAGTCGTGCCTCGTATGGATCATGTCCAGCACATCGCGGTATCCCGCGATCTCATCCTCGGAATGACCCTTGGGTGCATTCCTTCCCTGGACGAGTCCCACGATGCGGTCGTCGGAGGTCACAATGCCCTCTATGGCGTTGGATCCGCGGACCGACATGACCCTGGCCATGGACTCCATGTCCCTCATGAGCTGCGGACTGTCCCTGGCGATGAATCCCGCCCTCTCCCTCATGGACTCGATGCGGGATGCCCTGGTGACGATGTCCGCGGGAAGGCTGATGGTCTTCAGGAACGAGTAGTCGAAGATGTGCACGGAATGTTATTGCATATTTTGATATATATCAATATGCAATAAAATCAGATTTTCGATGATATTGCATATTGTTCGGCCACCGATGATGCAATCGATGGGGCTCGATCCACCTCATCTCAATACCGCACAGGCTGTCCGAAGCAGGGGATCGGGATGTACCGCGAAGGGGCGCTCACGGCCTCAGGCAGGACAGCGGTATCACGTGGACGCCGTCGTCCCTGGTGTACGCCGCACCGTCGGCCGTGACCACGGCCAGGAACGCCGGGGG
>CAYZSQ010000056.1:0-8154 GCA_964479785.1 uncultured Methanomassiliicoccales archaeon | reverse complement strand
GGCATGTACTCCCCGGACATGGGTCCGACATGGGATTGCACATTAATAATTTTATCAAATCAGTAATGAAAATTTTATAAAAATGGTAACTAAATTTTCATGAAACTTGGATTGCACCACCTGATGCGCGTGTGCCAGCGCGTGAAGCGACACTAACAGAGTCGGATAACTCACTCACTGCAGCCGTGCGAGTCGTCGATCCTGCGGAAGTCCAATCATCGGTTCCGACAGGTCAGGACATCAGGTCCTTGAAGTGCCCGCTGTCTATCCCGTCCCTGATCTCCATGGCCATCCTGGCGCCGGTGCTCAGACCGGGGTAGATGAGGTCCGCGTACGGGGACCCGGAGATGAACGGGTTGGTCCCGGCCACGATCCTGGTGGAGATCTCGAAGACCTTGAACTGCAGCTTGTCGGAGACGACGGTCTCCAGGCAGAACGGGCCCCACATGCCGCCGAAGAGCTCGTAGGACTTGTTGACGATCTTCTCGGCCATGTCGAAGGCCTTGGGGAGCAGCGACTCCCTGAGGACGACGGGGGTGTTCCCGGTGACCACGAACGACGGGTAGAGCCCGTGCCTCTTGGTCTCCTCGATGGACCCGAGCTTGTACATCTCGTCGATGTTGGACTCGTCGCGCCTGTCTATGGACAGCAGCTCCAGCGACCCTCCCTGCTCGCACCTGTACCCGTCGGTCTTGAACGGGTCGTAGAAGAAGTGCAGGTAGTACCTGGTCCCCAGGCAGTACTCCTGGATGGTGTAGGGCTGGGTCTGGTCGATGGACATCTTGAAGTCGGGGTAGTCCATGGCGATGAAGTACCCCCTGCCGCCCTTGGCCCCGTGGTACTTGACCATGACGGGCTCGTCGATCTCCCTGGCGTCGGTGATCAGACGGGGCATGGGGACGCCGGCGGAGGTGATCCACTGCCTCTGCATGTCCCTGTCGGACTCCCAGTTCAGCACGGCGCGGTTCCCGTAGCAGGGGACCTCCAGCTCCGCGAACCTGCGGGAGCCCATGTACTCCACGAAGGAGCCGTGGGGGATGATGACCACGTTCCTGTCCAGGAGCTCGCCGGTGCGGGACTCGAAGTCGTCGAAGTCCTGGTACCTGAGGATCTCGTCGGGCTTGGCCAAGGGGAACGCGTCGTAGTACTTGGTGCTGTGCGATATCGTGAGTCCCAGGGTCTTGAACCCCATCTTCCTGGCACCGTGGAAGATCTGCAGTGACGAATGGGAGCAGAGCGTGGCGATGGTCACGTCGCCGGTGTCGTACCCGTCCAGAATCTCGTCGATCTTGCTCTTGGGGACCATATCCAGGGATTGTGTTCACGCCTATAAATGATTCTATCGCCCGACGAAAGGCCAGACGGGCCGGCATGTGCCAGCGCGGAAAGGCCTCGGCGGACCGCATGGACACCTTGTGAAGGGCCCTCTCGCACCCTCAGCGAAGGCCCTCCGCCCAATTGAAATAGGCGCGCGCACATGCGTCTCCATCCTCGACGAGAGGGGAGGTCGATTCAATGGACAGGGAAGAACTAACACCCCACATCGAAGAAATCAAAAGGGTGCTCGGAGACAAGATCGACGACGAACAGCTCGAGATGGAGCTGAACAGGTACCTCAACGACTACCATGTGAACATCGAGTCCGCCAAGCGCGGGATCATCAGGAAGTACGGGGGCTCGGACTCCGCGTCCTTCGTGACTGCGTCGTCGGTGGTCAAGAAGATCGCCGACCTGTCCGGCACGGAGCAGAACGTGGACGTGGCGGCCAAGGTGGTCTACGTCGAGAGCAAGAACATCACCGTGAAGGGGCTGAACAAGACCATCGTCTCCGGCATACTCGGGGACGAGACCGGTACGGCGTCCTTCACCATCTGGGAGCCCGGCAGCGTCCAGCTGGACAAGGGCTCCGTCTACTACTTCAGGAACTGCTACTGCAGGCTCTGGAACGACAGGGTCCAGATCAACCTGGGCAACCGCGGCAGGGTGGAGACGGCCCAGGACCTCTCCATGGACGTGCCGGAGCGCACCATCACCCTCTCGTCCCAGGAGTGCAAGATCGGGGACATCCGCGAGGGCATGGGGAACGTCACCGTCACCGGGAAGATCCTGACCACCGAGGCCAGGAAGATCACCGTGAAGGGGGAGCAGAAGACCGTGTGGTCCGGCCTCATGGCCGATGACACCGGCAAGATCCAGTACTCCGCCTGGCACGACTTCTCCCTCAAGGAGGGCGAGACCGTCTGCGCCAGGAACGCGTACATCCGCGCATGGAAGGGGATACCCCAGCTGAACATGGGGGACAGGTGCGAGGTCAGCCGCGTGGACGCGGTCTTCGACGCCGTGGACGCCGGCACCACCAGGAAGACCGTCGGGGAGGTCGCCAGGATCGGCGGCGGGCTCGACATCACGATAGAGGGGCTGATCGTCGACATGAAGAACGGCAGCGGCCTCATCAAGAGGTGCCCCCAGTGCAACCGCTCCGTGCTCAACGGCGTGTGCACCGCCCACGGGCAGGTGGACGGCACCCCCGACCTCAGGATGAAGGTGGTCATAGACGACGGCACCGGCGCCATCGGGGCGATCATCAACAGGGCCGACACCGAGAAGCTCTCCGGCGTGACCCTCAAGGCCGCCGAGGGGCTGGCCGCCGCCAAGGGCGAGGGCGTCGTGGCCAGGGAGCTCATGGGCAGGATGCTGATGCGCAGGATCGCCATCACCGGCAACGTGATGAGCGACGACTACGGGCCGAGCATGATAGTCAGGTCCGCGGAGAACGTCGAGGTGAACGTGCAGGAGGAGGCGGAGAGGCTCCTCGACGAGGTGGAGGCGGCGATATGAACGCCAGGGAGACCGCCTGGAGGGTGTTCGCCGGCGAGCTGAACGCATCCACGCTGGAGATCAAGGCCACCGAGGAGAAGATGCCCTCGTACCTGGTGTCCCCCCTGGGGGCCAAGATGAGCAGGGTGCTCATCGCCGGGGTCATGACCGAGAAGGAGAACATCGGGAGCCCGGACGAGCCCATGTGGAAGGCCAGGATCCAGGACGTGGGCGGGAACTACTACGTCAACGTGGGCAGGTACCAGCCCGAGGCCTCCGCCGCCATGGCGGACCTGGAGACCCCCTGCTTCGTGGCCGCCGTGGGCAGGGTCAGGGCGTACACCGCGGACGACCAGAGGGTGTTCGTCTCCGTCAGGCCGGAGCACATCGTGAGGATCGACGAGGCCACCAGGAACGAGTGGCTGCTGGAGACCGCCAGGTCCACCTGGAGGAGGCTGAAGAACGCCAAGACCGTCCTGGGCATGGCGGACGCCAAGACCCCCGACCTGCTGGCCATGGGCATGACCGAGGCGGAGGCGGAGGGGCTGCTCTACGCCCTGGACAACTACGGCCAGCTTCCCGACTCCGCCTCGTACCTCAAGGCGATCCAGAACGCCCTCAGGATGCTCCTGCCCGAGAGGGACGTGGACTTCGGGTTCCCCGAGGACCTGTCCGGCGAGCCCGACGAGATCGACATCGACCCCTCGGGCCCCGGGGACCACACCCGCGGCCAGCTGGAGGACATCATCCTGGACATGCTGGAGGAGCTGGACACCGACGGCAAGGGCGCCCCCAGGGACGAGCTGGAGAGGAGGGCCGAGGCCGAGGGCATCAGCAGCATCGAGCTCGAGGAGATCTCCAACGTCCTCATGGACAAGGGGCTGGTCTACGAGCCCAACCTCAGGTACCTCAAGCGCATCTGAGGCCCGAAACATCATGACCGGAGGGGGCGACCCCTCCCTTCTCCATCATGGTCGGCGATGCCTGAACACCGCCGCCCCGTATCCCACCACCGACCCGGCGTCCATCCCCAAGGAATCGAACGAGTCGGTGTGCCTGACGTCCTCGGCGGCGCAACCCTCCGACAGCAACATGGCCACCGCCGTGGGGCCGTATCCGCACATGGAGACCCTGTTGTCCCTGACGGTGCGGTACATCCCCTCCACGTCCATGCGGGACACCGCGTCCAGGACCATCCCGTCCAGCCTCGCCGCGGTCGCCTTGGGCACATAGTGGGACATGTCCGTGGACGCCACGACCAGTATGTCCACGCCCTCGCAGGCCTCGCGTATGGCCGCCGCCAGGGACGCCGCCCCCCGAGGGGACTGGTCCCCCATGACGACCGGCACCAGCCTGGGATCCGGGTCGATGTACTGGATGAACGGGACCTCCACCTCGACGGAGTGCTCGTACCTGTGGGCCGCCGGGACGTCCGGGATCATCCCGGACAGTTCGGAGCATATCCCCCTGTGGGTGCGGCACTCGCCCATGGGCGTGAGGTAGCCGTCCGAGCACAGGACGTTCATGCCTCCGGCCGTGCCGTGGTGGTCCGGCCCGATGACCACGTAGGCCTCGGGGAGCCCGTCCTCCCTGACGGAGCGGAAGGGATGGGCGGCGGTCATCCCGGAGCAGGCGTACCCCGCGTGTGGAACCATGACGGCGGACACCGACCTTTCGGAGCCGGGGTCGCCGGGGATCCCCGGCCCCAAGGGGTGGGAGAAGCACCACTCGATCGCACGCACCAGCTCATCGCGGTCGGATGGATAGAAGCGTCCCGCCACTGCAGGGGGTCTCATGAGAAGATCGAAGGGGTTTGGGGAAGAAGTTTGTTGCGATTGGTATCAGACCAGCTTGGCCTCGAAGTCCTCGATCTCGAGGTTGAGGTCGTTGGGGTCCTTGAGGTCGCCCCTCTCGAACAGGACCTGCCTGGACAGGAGCCAGTAGATGCAGGCCAGGGCGCGCCTCCCCTTGTTGTTGGTGGGGATGACCAGGTCCACGTTGCGGGTCTCGTTGTTGGCGTCGCACATGGCGACGATGGGGATGCCCAGGTTGAGGGCCTCGTTGAGGGCCTGCTTGTCGGCGGCGGGGTCGGTGATGACGACGACCTCGGGCTCGATGAACGCGGGGTTCAGGGGGTTGGTCAGGGTGCCGGGGACGAAACGGCCGGCGAAGGCGGGGGCCCCGATGGCCTTGGAGAACTCCCTGGCGGGCTTCTGCCCGTACTGCCTGGCGGAGACGACCAGGATCCTCTTGGGGTCGTAGCGGCTCAGGAAAGAGGCGGCCGCCCTGATCCTCTCGTCGGTCTTCTTGACGTCGAGGACGTACAGCCCGTCCTGCCTGACCTTGTAGATGAAATCCTTCATGTCGGCGGATTTCTGCTGGGTTCCGATGTGGACACCGGAGGTCAGGTAGATGTCTTCTGCGACCAGGAGGTCGCCGTTGCTCACGGTTTGGATTTCTTCGTCGGTCATGCGAACGTCTCCTTCAGTTTCTTACGACAGTGATGGGGATGAGATCCTTGTCATACTCCAGCATGGCGATGTCGATGGGGTCCAGCATCGTCTCGGGATAGTCCACGAGGACGGGCGCCCCGTATGAGATCTGCAGCGCCCTGGCGCCGATGATCCTCGCCTTCTCGAATCTTGTGTACTTCATGTGGTCCACCATACCGGGATACCAGCCCGATTAAGGATGTCGCATATAAACCTATGCCTCCCTGTTAGTATAAACCACTAATAACGCACGCGCGTAATAGAGAGGGCATCATCGGCAACCGTTTTCTACCTCCGCCTTCATGGGGAGGCCATGACCGATGAGCTCGCCGTTTGCGCCGCCGCCTTCTTCCGCAGCATAGGGAGGGATGTGGCAACCCCCGAGGAGTTCGTCATGAACGCCTCCCTGGAGCTGAAGTGGATGTCCCCATCCGACGCCAAGTCGCTGCTGACGGCGCTGACCTCGTCCGGGGCGGTGACCCAGAAAGGGGGCTACGTGCGCCCCGCCGCGGACCCCGCCACCGTCGACGTCCCGCTGGCGTACCGCCCGTCGGCGGAGCTGATATCCTCCCTCCATGAGAAGAGCCAGACGCCCGATGTGACGGACGGGTCGGAGCCCAGGGAGGTGTTCCCGGAGCTCGTGGCGGTGGCCGCGGACAACGGGATGCAGCGCAGGGACTTCATCCAGAGCTGCAACAAGATACAGAAGAGGTTGGACATCGAGGTGGCGGTGGCCGCCCTGATCGTCCTGAGGGACGCGGGGATCGACGTGTCGCCGTACCTCGATGCCGTCTACGGCTCCATCAGGGTCTGAGGTCACTCGTACTTGATGAAGTTCCCGAGGGTCATCTTCCCGGAGTTGGACGACCCCACGGTGGTCCCGGACTGGACGGCCTCCATCAGCTTGATGTCGAGGGCCTTCTCGATCTTCTTGATGAGCTTGTCGTCGGGGATCTGGTTGTTGGCCTCCACCTTGGCCAGGAGGCCCTTCTTCTCCTGGATCGAGGCGGCGAACTGCTCCAGATCCATGCCCTTGGCCTCGCGGGCGGCCCTGATCGCGCCGCCGTAGTCGTCGATGAGCTCCACGGAGGCGGCCCCGGCGTAGATGTCCTTGGACCTCATCCTCCTCTCGCGCCTCTCCAGCCTCTCGCCGATGACTGTCTGGCTGACGGGGGCTCCGCCTGACGGGGAGGCCCTGTAGTCCTCGCCGAACCTGGCACATCCCGAGCACACGTTGAGCTTGGTGCCCTCCACTATGACCGAACGGGTCTGAGGAACGTCCTTGCCGCACATCTCGCAAATCATGTCAGAGCGATTTTCCGCCTTCCTTATTAACGTTGGGTACGCGTGCACGCGGATTTCAGAAACGATTAAAACAGATGTGCCTGTTGACTTGGGGGAGGACACATGATGGATGTAAATGACGAGGTATCCGAACTGAAGGCGAAGATAGTCACCCTCGAGGAGAGGAACGTCAGACTCATGGAGGACCTTCAGAACGCCGAGACCGAGAAGCGTTACTCGGAGAGCGAGCTGTTCAGGCTGCAGAAGGACGTCTCCAGGCTCAGGAACGAGCTGGAGAGGCTCAAGAGCCCCCCGCTCATCATCGGATCCATCAAGGACGTGCTGCCCAACAACCGCGTCGTCGTCAAGAGCTCCACCGGACCGGATTTCGTCGTGTCCGTGTCGGAGTACGTCCCGGAGAAGGACCTCATAGTGGGGTCCAGAGTGTCCCTCAACAAGCAGACCCTGTCCGTGATGGACGTCCTCCCGTCCCCCGTGGACCCCGTGGTGTCCGGAGCCGAGATAATCGAGAAGCCCGACGTCAGCTACGACGACGTCGGAGGCCTCAAGCAGCAGATGCTTGAGCTCCGGGAGGCCGTGGAGGACCCGCTGCTCAGGCCCGAGCTCTACGCCAAGGTCGGGATCGAGCCCCCCAAGGGCGTCCTCCTGGTGGGCCCCCCTGGGACCGGGAAGACCCTCATGGCCAAGGCCGTCGCCAACGCCACCCAGGCCACCTTCATCAGGCTGGTCGGGTCCGAGCTGGTCCAGAAGTACATCGGAGAGGGCGCCAGGCTGGTCCGCGAGCTGTTCCAGCTGGCCAAGGAGAAGGCCCCCAGCATCATCTTCATCGATGAGCTGGACTCCGTGGGGGCCAGGAGGCTGGACGTGGCCACCTCCGGCGACAGGGAGGTCCAGAGGACCCTCATGCAGCTGCTGGCCGAGCTGGACGGGTTCACGCCCACCAGCGACGTGAAGATCATCGGCGCCACCAACAGGCCCGACATCCTGGACGACGCCCTGCTCAGACCCGGGAGGTTCGACAGGATCATCGACGTGGGGCTCCCGGACATGGACGGGAGGAGGCAGATCTTCGAGATCCACCTGGCCAACATGAACATCGACGAGGACGTCTCCTCCAAGAAGCTGGCCGAGATGACCGACGGTGTCTCCGGTGCCGAGATCAAGAGCATCTGCACCGAGGCCGGGATGCTGGCCATCAGGCACGACCGCGACCATGTCACCGAGAGGGACTTCCTGGACGCCAAGGAGAAGGTCCTGGAGGCCGGCAGGAACAAGGCGAAGCCCGCCCCCGCGTACATGTTCGGGTGAGAACGGGGGACATCCCCCGTTTTTCCATCACACTTCTGAGTGTCCAGATGTTCGTCCGCCGACGTAGCATCGTCTGATTCCCAGGATACAATTCACTGCGAGCCTGGTCCGTATCGCGGACACTGCATCATCGGTATGTGGCTGCGATCCGCATCGCTTTCGGTATGCCATCACCATATCCGGCGCCGTTTTTTGCGTTTCTCTGCGTCTACGACGGATGGATTACCGCCAT
>CAYZSQ010000055.1:6526-8258 GCA_964479785.1 uncultured Methanomassiliicoccales archaeon | reverse complement strand
GCCGTCCCCGATATTTAAATCTAACAAAAAGTCGCCTTTGATTTCTTGATATTTGCAAGAAATTCGAGTTTGATTTTCTGAAATATGCAAAAAATTCGCCTTTTGATCCTCCGATGTTCCAACTCCTCCCATAGAACAGACGGATTCTGGACCGTTCGGGATCGGTGATGACGATGGATCAGGATGTGCGAGGGGAAACCTCTGAATAATCTTGTTTTGGTGCATCCTATGGTGTCTGTTAACTTTGTTTTGGTGCAAATATCGTTCTTCAATAATCTTGTTTTAGTGCATCCTATGGTGTCTGTTAACTTTGTTTTGGTGTAAATTTCGTTCTTCAATAGTCTTGTTTTGGTGCAATCTTAAATATCCTAACATCCTCCGGAGAGCCATGGGGACGGTGGAACTCGAACGCAAAGCGTACGCCGAACTGCTGGAATGGAAGTCCCGCGGGGGAACCACAGCCATCCTCATCGACGGCGCCAGACGCGTGGGGAAGAGCCACCTGGCGGTCTCGTTCGCCAGCAACGAGTACAAGAGCCATGTGCTCATCGACTTCTCAAGGGCCGGGGACGACGTGAAGGACACGTTCATCCACGACGCGAACGATCTGAATCTGTTCTTCCAGAAGCTGATGCTCCTGACGGGCACGGAGCTCCATCGCAGGGAGTCTGTGCTGATCTTCGACGAGGTTCAGTTCTTCCCGAGGGCCAGGGAGATGATCAAGCATCTGGTGGCTGACGGCAGATACGACTACATCGAGACCGGTTCCCTCATCTCGATCCGGCAGAACGTGAAGGACATCCTCATACCCTCAGAGGAGGAGATTCTGAGATTGAACCCTCTCGACTTCGAGGAGTTCCTGTGGGCGCTGGGGGACCGTTCCTCCGTGCCCCTGCTCCGCGGATTCTACGAGAAGCGGATGCCTCTGGGCGAGAACATCCACCGGAGGATGATGACCCAGTTCAGGAAGTATATGCTTGTGGGAGGGATGCCCCAGTCCGTCCTGGCATACCTGGAATCCGGTTCCTTCGCCGACGCCGACCGCGTTAAGAGGAGAATCCTGTCGCTATACAGGGAGGATGTGGCCAGGTTCGCCAACGGATACCGCGGCAAGGTCCTGAGTGTGTTCGACGGCATACCCTCCCAATTGTCCCGCCGGGAGAAGAGGTTCAAACTGTCGTCCCTGGAGAAGGGCGCCAGATCCAGGGGGTACGAGGACTCGTTCATGTGGCTGGAGGACGGCAGGCTGATCAACCAGTGCTTCAACAGCACCGACCCGTCGGTGGGCCTGCGGATGCACCTGGACCCGAGCCATAAGTGCTACATGGCGGACACCGGTCTGCTGGTCACCCACTCCGTGGACGTGTCGGCGGTGACCGAGGAGTCCGTGTACAGGTCGATACTGCTGGAAAAGGCGGGGATCAACCAGGGTGCATTCATGGAGAACGTTGTGGCCCAGGAGCTCGTCGCCACCGGGCACAGGCTGTTCTTCTACGCCAGGAACGACAGGGAGGACAGCCGCAACACCATGGAGATCGACTTCCTGATCGTGCAGGACGGGAAGGTCTGCCCGGTGGAGGTGAAGTCGTCGAGGCTGACCCACTCCTCCTTGACGAAGTTCAAGGAGAAGTTCGGGAAGAGGGTGGGGCAGCCCTACGTCCTCTGCACAAGGGACCTGTTCGAGAGGGACGGGATCCTGTTCCTCCCCGTGTACATGACGATGTTCCTGCGA
>CAYZSQ010000055.1:0-6426 GCA_964479785.1 uncultured Methanomassiliicoccales archaeon | reverse complement strand
TGACCCGGAACGGCTCACAGCGCAAACCCGTCGCCCAGCAGGAAGTCGGTCACCAGGTTCAGATGCCTCACGCCCAAGAGGTCCCCGGCCACGGGATCCGTCGATATGATGTACTTGGGATGCAGGTCGCGGATCCGCAGCAGCGGGGCGACCTCGCGCTCCACGGTCTCCGGGGATTCCATGGCGTATGCCACCTGGACGTATGCCTTCCTGTCCCCCTTCGATACCACGAAGTCCACCTCCCTGCCGTCCAGCTTGCCGACGGAGACATCGTACCCGCGGGAGACCAGCTCCGTGTGGACGATGTTCTCCACCAGCGCGCCCATGCGTATGACGTCCCTCCTGGACGGGTAGTACGAGTGGAGGGCGGGATCCACGAGGTAGGACTTGTACAGCGTCGCCAGGGACCTGCGCCCCCTGAGGTCGTACCGGAGGCATCTGCATACCAGCCTGCTGTCGAACATCAGCTCCAGATACCTGTTGACCGTGTCCGGTTTTACGTGTATCCTCTGACCCCTGAGGTAGTCTGAGATGGATGTGGACGATATCGTGGCCGACGGGGTGGAGGTCAGATACCGCAGGACCCTCTCGAAGGTGGCCCTGTTGCGCACGCGGTTCCTCCTGAGTATGTCCTTCGCGACTATCTCGCCGACCAGGGACGACACGTACCTCTCCTGTTCGCCGTCGTCCCCGTATGCGAAGCGTCCGGGGAACCCGCCCTTGACCAGATAGTCCCGGAACTCGCGGGACGCGTCGAAGTCCAGGCCGTTGAGCAGCTTGAAGTCCCTGACCTCGGAGAGCGAGAAGGGGTACACGTCGAACTCCAGATAGCGTCCGGTCAGCTTGGTCACCAGCTCCCCGCTGAGAAGGTAGGAGTTCGATCCGGTGACGAACACGGAGACTCCGTCGCCGCGGTAGGCGTTCAACAGCTTCTCGAACCCCTCCACGTTCTGGACCTCGTCTATCAGGAGGTATCTCCTCCCTCCCGACGGGAGCCGGCGGTCGATCGCCTCCCTCAGGGCCCGTGGGGAGTCCACGTCCATGAACTCCATCGAATCCAGATCGATGTAGACTACGGCCGCCTCGGGATCGGATCCGAGCTCGTCCGCTATCTGCGTCATGATCGTGGATTTCCCGGAGCGCCTGACACCCGTGATCACCTTGATCATCCCGCGATCGTGGTAGAACGGGCGGATGCGCGACAGGTACTTCTCGCGCGGCAGGTCCCGCAGACCGTCTGAACTCATCAAGGGGATAAAAGTCAAATAATCATAAAGTTTTATCCCTTTGACTCAAAGTAAAACCATTTGATTATTTCATATTGTTCCAAATAATGCCTGGATTGTTTCGAAATAATGTGTTATTATTCTGAAACAATGATGTATTATTCTATGAAAGTATGTTTAATTTCATATTGTATCTAATTTTTGACACTTTACGATTGAAACTGTTAAATTGGAACCGCTCAATGAACGCATATCGGACAGGTCAAAGGGATAAAAGTCAGAGGAAAGGGAAGTTTTATCCCCTTGACCGGAGCGACGGTGATCCGACGCGTCGGTCGGGGGATCCGAGGCCGGGAATCACATCCTCTTGCAGCCGCGGAGCAGCCATTCGCCGATGGACTTGACACCGTACTTCAGGGTGGCCTTGGCGTGCCTGCTGTGGCTGCACACGATGGGGGCGTCGTTGCTCATGACGAACTCCAGGACCTCCTGCCATGTGGTGCAGGAGTCGGGGACCTCCACGTACCCCTCCCCGATGTGGCGTGGGGTGTGGGCGTCGCTGCCCGCGGTCATGGGCTTGCCGATCCTCCTCGCCAGCCTCTCGGATTTCCTGTTCCCGCTGGGCGTGGAGCGGCCGTTCCTGGCCTCTATGCCGTCGAAGGGATGCTCCAGGGTGTTCCTCTCCCCCAGGCCGGACCACCATCTGTAGGGATGGGCCGCGATGGCGTACCCCCCGGCCTCGTGTATCCTGTCGATGGTCTCCCGGACGGAGAGGTCCCTGGGGATGGGCCTGTCGATGCCCAGGGCCACTATGTGCCCCTCGGCGGAGGACACCTCCTCCGCGGGGATGATTATGATCCTCCCGTTGTCCTTCAGCTCGTGGTAGGCCTCGAAGCTGTTGTGGTCGGTCACGGCGACGCAGCCTATGCCGAACCTCTCGGCGTACTCGAGCAGCTCCTCCATGGTGGTCTTCCCGTCGTTGGAGTAGCAGGTGTGGACGTGGAGGTCCGCCTTCATCTGACCCTCGCGCCGTCGATGAAATCGTCGTCGTCCACGGTGATGTAGCATCCCCTGCCGTCGCCCATGGGCACCCTGACGTCCCCGTCGTAGACCAGGGCGCAGATGTCCGGGCAGTCCTCCGGGACGTTGCCGCCTAGGACGTGACCGTTAGTCAGCTTCCCGACGCGGATGTCCACGGCCTCGCAGTGCTTGACCTCGATCCTCGAGGAGGAGCACTCCAGGGCGCAGTCGATCCTGGTGCCGTTGGGCACGTCGGCGGAGGGCTTCAGCAGCTTCACCGCCGTCCCCCCCAGGTCCTCGTCGTCCAGGGCCATCAGCATGCCGTCGGACTTCACCCCGCGGAACTTGGCGGGCTTGAGGTTGGCGATCACCAGCAGCCTCCTGCCGAGCATCTGGTCCCTGGAATAGACCGTCTTGAGGTTGGTGACGATCTGCCTGGGCTCCTCCTCGCCGAGGTCGATCCTCAGGATGTACAGCTTCTCCGCGTCGGGGTGGTCCTCCACAGAGATGACCGTGCCGACCCTGATGTCCATCCTCCTGAACGCGGCGAAGGGTCCGGCGGGGGCCTCCGCGGGCCCCTCCTGCTTCGTCTCCGGCTTCTTCGCTTCCTGCTTCTCCTCCTCCATCTTGATCTCCACCTTCTTGTAGACCGGGACCGGCTCGTTGAGGACCTGTCCCGCAGGGAGCGGGGCCAGGACCTCGTCCAGGCCGGCCTGCTCCAGTCCGCCCCCGTACCCGAGGAATCCCCAGATCCTCTCGGAGGACCTGGGCATGAACGGCCAGGCCATGACGGCCAGGGCCTTGACTATCCTGAGGTTGTTGGCCATGACGGCTCCGCACGCGTCCCTGTCCTCCTTGACCAGGGCCCAGGGCTTCACGGAGTCGAAGTACCTGTTGCCGAAGCGGGCCAGGTCCATGACGGCCTTGATCCCCTTCTTGAAGTCGCATCCGGACAGGCAGGCGCGGTACTCCTCCAGAGTCCTCGCGATCTCCGCCTCCACCTCCGCGCACTCGCCGGCGGCGGGGATGGCGCCGAAGTTCTTCCTCGTGAAGCTGAGGCACCTGTGGTAGTAGTTCCCCAGGGCGGCCACCAGCTCGTTGTTGACCTTCGTCTCCAGGTCCTCCCAGGAGAAGTCGGAGTCATGGGTGTCCGGCATGTTCACCGAGAGGTAGTACCTGATCTGGTCCGCGTCGAAGGTCTGAAGCACGGTGGGCACGTCGATGGCGCCGCCGCGGCTCTTGGACAGCTTCCCGCCGCTGAACATGAGGTACTCGTTGGCCGGGATGTCGTAGGGCAGGTCCATGTCGTCCAGCCCCATCAGGATCGCCGGCCAGATGATCGAGTGGAACGGGATGTTGTCCTTGCCGATGAAGTAGTAGTGCCTGACGTCGGGGTCCTGCCAGTACTCCCTCCAGAGGTCGGGCCGCCCGACCATCCTGGAGTACTCCACGGACGCGCTGAGGTAGCCGATGACGGCCTCGAACCAGACGTAGATGACCTTGTCGTCCCACCCCTCCACCGGTATGGGCACCCCCCAGGACATGTCCCTGGTGATGGCCCTGTCGCTGAGGCCCTCCTCCAGCCAGTTCCTGGTGAAGGACTTGACGTTGGACCTCCAGTAGTCCTTGTCGGAGACGTAGTCGATCAGCCTCTCCCTGAACGCGCTGAGCTTGAGGAAGAAGTGCTCGGTGGGCCTGATCTCCGGCCGGGTGCCGCACAGGGTGCAGTACGGCTCGTCGAGATCGCCGGGCTCGAAGGTGGTCCCGCACTTGTCGCACTGGTCGCTGCGGGTCCCCTCCGCCCCGCACCTCGGGCAGACGCCCTCGACATACCTGTCGGGGAGGAAGCGGGCGCACTTGGGGCAGTAGTACTGGTCCGACTCCCGGGTGTAGACGTAGCCCCTGTCCCTGAGCTTCAGGAAGATGTCCTGGACCACCTCGAAGTGGGTGGGGCAGTGGGTCTTGTTGTACAGGCTGTACTGTATGCCGAGGTCCTCGATCGCCTTCTTGTTGATCTCGTGGTACTTGTCGGCGTATTCCTCGGGGGTCATGCCGCACTTCTCCGCGGAGACGGTGATGGGCGTGCCGTGCTGGTCGGAGCCTCCGACCATGAGGACCTGGTTGCCGATGAGGCGGTTGTACCTGCTGAATATGTCCGGGGGGAGCAGCGATCCCGCCACATGACCGAGATGGATGGGCCCGTTGGAGTACGGCCAGGCGATGTTTATGCAGACTTTCGACATTATGACCGCGCGCGCCATCGCGCACGCCCGATATATATGCGTCGTCCGAAGGCCCGTGACAGGACGCCGCCCGACACCGCGCCGTTCCGGGACTAACCGGTCGCCGCTGATGGATGGATTTCTCAGCGAATCGCTGAGAGAATTATTTTGTCAGTAAATTACTGAGAAAATAATTTTATCAGTATGAACCTCGTTCCGTCACTCATGGTCTTCATCGGAAGGGAGAGGGAACTGGAGAGACTGGAGTCCATACACTCCGGGGACGGTCTGAGGACGGTGATGGTCTACGGACGCCGCCAGGTGGGGAAGAGCACCCTGCTCAGGAGGTTCTGCGAGGGCAAGCGCGCACTCTACATCCAGAGCCCACAGGGATCGGCCGCCGATGTCCTGCACAACCTGGCACTGTCGATCTCGGCCTTCGACGGCAGAGAACGGGAGGACTACAGGTTCGTGCAGGACGCCTTCGAGGACCTGGCACTCATATGCAGGGAGGAGGCCACGGTGCTTATCCTGGACGAATTCCCGTTCATGACCGGCAGCATAGACTCCGCATCGTCGGTCCTGCAGCGCTTCCTGGATCTGTCGATCCAAGGGACGCGCACGATGCTGGTGATATGCGGATCGTCGGTCAGCATGATGAGGCGCGAGGTGGAGGACTACAATCGTCCGCTGTATGGGAGGATCCACCACCGCATGGAGGTCCGTCCGCTCCCGTTCGCCGAGTGCGTCGGATTCCACCCCGACCTCCCGGACGCGGACCAGATGATGCTGTACCTGACCGTGGGGGGCATGCCCAGATATCACAGCCTCGGCGGGATCCGCTCATACAGGGACTACGTGATCGAGCATTTCCTGTCCGACAACGCCGATCTGCGGGACGAGGCCGACATCCTCATCGCCGCGGAACTGTCCCCCAGGGGGCGCTACATCTCCATCGTCAACGCCATCAGCGGAGGATGCACCAGCCACAAGCGGATCCACGAGAGGGTCGGGATCGACAGGACCACCTGCACCGGCTCCCTCGCCAACCTCGTCTCCGTCGGGATCGTGGACATCGTGCATCCCATGATGGGATCGCCCAAGAATCCCGTGTACAGGATCTCCGACAACATCGTCGCCTTCTGCAAGGAGGTGGCGGCGTACGCGGACACCGTTCCGCTGATGGATGCCGAGAGCAAGTACGATTACCTGGAGCAGAGGATACGCTCGTTCCTGGGACACCGCTTCGAAGACCTCTGCACCGAATACGTGGTCGGCCACCACCGGTGCCTGGAGATCGGCAGATGGTGGGGGCCGGACGGGTCCGGGCAGATCCGCGAGATAGACATCGCCGCCACCGTGCTCGAAGGGGACGTGAAGGTCTCCCTGTTCGGGGACTGCAAGTTCATCAAGGACGCCTACAGGATGAGCACCCTCCGGCACTTCCGCGAGTCGGTGGACCTCATCGGGGACGACCGCACCCAGAGGATCCTGCTCTTCTCCGTGTCGGGATTCTCGCAGGAGGTGGAGGACGAGGCGGATATGGGACATGTGACCCTCGTGGGACCGGATGAGCTGATGGGGAGATCCGATCCGTCGCGGTGACGGGCCCCGATGTCGTGGCCGCCGGCGTCATGCCGTCGGGCCCTTGTCTTCGGAACCGTCGTCTACGGTACCGGGGTCCACAATGTCCACCCCGAAGCGGATGAACTCCTCCACTGACCATTATCTCGTAAATGATGACAGTCATGAGAATCCAGAACGCTGTTCGATGGATGCATTCCACCGATTCTTCGTGATTCCGTGCGTAATACCGCGATTTTCGATGATTCCATGTCCGGATTATCTCGCATCGACTGTGGATTATCTCGATTATCATGGCTATTATCTCGATTATCATGGCTATTATCTCGATGTGAGATAATCAGCAGGATAATCGATGCGACCGCCCCGACGAT
>CAYZSQ010000054.1:0-8310 GCA_964479785.1 uncultured Methanomassiliicoccales archaeon | reverse complement strand
TCGTTGGCCTGCTTGCCGTCCACCTTCCCCCTGAGGGCGCCCATGACGGGTCCCATCAGCGGTCCGATGGCGGCCATGCCCTTGGACCTGACGAAGTCGGCGCGCTCGTTGACGATCTGCTCGATCACCTTTGCGGCCTCGTCGGTGTCCATCGCCTCCAGCCCGAGCTTCCTGATCGCGTCCTCGGCGGACGTCCCGACGGCCATCTCCCTCAGCAGGGCGGGCAGGGCCTCCTTGGCGAAGCGTCCCTGCTTGAGCATGTCGAAGACGCCCGCGATCGCATCGTCGGTGAGTGCGCCGACGTCGATGCCGTCGTGCTCCAGCTCGCCGTAGGTGTTGAGGAACATGGTGGCGGCCACGGGCGCCATGGCCCTGTCCGCCGCCAGCCTCTCGAAGAGCTCGTCGTTGCTCTGCCTGACGATCTGCCTGGCCTGCTGGGCGTTGATGCCGTAGTCGCTGACCAGCCTGGCCTCGATCTGCTCCGGGAACTCGGGCATGCTGTCCCTGACGTCCCGCATCCTCTCCTCGGTGATCGGGGTGGGCGGGACATCGGTCTCCGGATACATCCTGGCGGCTCCGGGCAGCGGCCTGGAGTACTTCGTGGTGCCGTCCGGCAGCGGGTCCCTGGTCTCCTCGGGGACGCCGACGAGGGCCTCGTTCGCCCTCGCGACGGCGGCCTCCAGCGCGTCCCTGGCCTTCTTCTCCCTGGCGGCGCAGATGACGAAGGCGTCGTTCCCGCCGGTCATTCCGAGGGACTCCCTCAGCCTGTCCACGTAGGGCTGCTCGATGCCGTAGTTGGGCAGCTCGTCGGAGTGGAATATCCCCTTGACGCCCTTGGTGCGTGCGCGCTGGGCCATCTCGGAGCCCAGCCTGAGCCTCCCGTCATCCCCGTTCATGACCCCGGCGAATCCCGGGAGCCTGACGGCCAGCACCCTCCCCTTGTCCTTCAGGGCGCCCTGGATGACCTTGGACCCGCAGTCGGCGAAGATGTCGGTGACGTCCACTGGATCGAAGTCCACCGCCTCGGTCCCCCTCTCCTCCAGGATCCCCTTGATCCTGATGAGCATCCTCTGCCTGTCCACCTCGTTCCTGACGTAGTCGGGGATCATCTTCAGGTCCCCGACCCCCTTGAGCTCGATGCGGGCGCCGCCCGGGATCGATATGTTCAGGTCCTGACGGATGGTACCGATGCCCCTCTTGACCCTCCTGGTGGCCCTGAGGAGCGTGCCCAGCCTGTAGGCCACCTCCATGACCTCCTCGGGCGTCCTCATGTCCGGCCCGGTGGCCACCTCGATCAGCGGGATGCCCAGGCGGTCCAGCCTGTAGAGGACCTCGTCGTTCCCGGTGGTCTCCACCTTCCTGGCCGCGTCCTCCTCCAGGCACACGGACAGGATGGAGATCTCCCTGTCGCCCACCCGGACGTGCCCGTCGGTGGCGATGAGGGCGGTCCTCTGGAACCCGGAGGTGTTGGACCCGTCCACCACGATCTTCCTCATGAAGTGGATCTCGTCCACGATGTGGGCCCCCAGCATCTCCGAGAACGTCAGGGTTATCCCGAGGGCGTCCGGGTTGACGTCGTGGGGCGGCTCCTCGTCCAGCTCCACCAGGCAGGTGGTCCCCCTGCAGCACTGGTACCTGTAGCCGGCGTGCCTCTGGAACTGGGCCAGGGCGGCCCTGTCCACCTCGCCCATCTCGGACGTGGTGGGCCTGAGCCTCCTGAAGTACGCGCCCTCCCCGTCGTCGCACAGATGGCTGTCGCAGGAGCAGAACAGCTTCTTGGTGTCCAGCTGCTGGTGGATCTCGATGCCGCACATCATCTCGTAGTCGTCACTCATCGATGGTCCTCCTGTCGGAAAGCTCGTTGGCGAGCGGCGCGCGCATGGCGGCCTTGGCCTCCTCCACCGAGGAGGAGTTGGCCAGCACCCACATCAGCTTCACGTACGCCGTCTCCGGGAGCATGTCGTACACGGTGATCGCCCCGGCGTTCAGCATGTCCCTGCCGGTGTTGTACACGTTGAGGTTGGTCCTGCCGTTGAGGCACTGGCTGGTCATCACCACGACCGTGCCGTTGTCGCAGGCCCTCCTGATGAGCGGTATCATGTTCTCGTTCACATGGCCCAGTCCGGAGCCGGCGATGACCACTCCCTTGGATTTCATGAATATGTCCTCGAACAGGACGGGGTCCATGCCGGGATAGTACTGGAGCAGGACGCAGGACCTCTCCATGTCGGTCTCGGCCACCGCCCTCTCGGAGGTCATGTCGGGAAGATCCGCGTTGATCTCGATGGCCCCCTCCCTGTCCAGATGGGCCGCGGGGAGGCAGTTGATGCTGCGGAAGGCGTCCCTGCGGGAGGTGTGCATCTTCCTGACGCGGGTGCCGAAGTGGACCGCGAAGGAGTCGTCTCCGGGGGCGTCGTGCATCACCACGTACACGCCGGCCTTGCCGGCCCTGCAGAACCTGGCACATGCCATCAGATTGCTGCTGGCGTCGGATGACGGGCGATCGGATGACCTCTGGGCGCCCACCAGCACCACCGGCTTCGGGACGTCGCCCAGCATGAAGGACAGAGCGGCGGCGGTGTACCCCATGGTGTCCGTGCCGTGGGGGATGATGATCCCGTCGGCGCCGTCGTTGATCTGCCTGGCCACCTCCTCGGCCAGGGCCTGCCAGTGCTCCACGTTCATGTTCTCGGAGAAGATCGAGAAGAGCACGGTGGCGTCGATGTTGGCGATCTCCCTGATCTCGGGGACCGCGTTGACCATGTCAGATGTGGACAGGGCGGGGTGGACGGCCCCGGTCCTGTAGTCCACGTAGGAGGCGATGGTCCCGCCGGTGCCGATGAGGACCAGCCTGGGGAGCCCCTCCCTGGACTCCACGCAGGACTCCGGCTTGACCCTCTCCACGGGGGCCTCCAGGACGGCGATGTCCGTTGCGTCGGTGATCCTGACGCCCACGTTGTACCCGGACCTCATCTTCAGTATGAGGACGTCCGGTGCGCTGAACTCGTGATGGGGCATCAGCGTGCCCTCGAAGACCCGCCCCTCCCTGGTCACCCGGAGCCTTGTGCCCTCGGCGGCACCGAGGGACCGGAGGGTGCCGGAGAGCGATTCTGAATAGCTCATGCTGAGCGTATCGGTGCGACCGATTTAAAGGTAGGTCGGCTCCGGGCTGGCGACTCGATCCGACCATCCGATGACGGGCATGGAGCAATCGTCCTGACGCCGATATGCGTCGGAGGCGACACACCACATGATACATACCATGTCCGCAGTTCCGGACATATGGACTACATGGTCGAAGCCTATGACAACCTATGCGGAACCACTGTGGAATGGTATCGCCTGAACCGTCTGGCCGAAGAATCGAGGGACACCCCGTGGATGCAGACGTATCTCGAAGCGTGCGTCGACCTGGAGAAAAGCGGGGACCTGCGCGCCAGCATGGACTCGTGGATAGGTCTCCTGGACGAGGACGGCCTGATCCCCACGCTCGTCGCGGTCGGAGCGGGATTCGAGACGATCGCCCACATTAGGCGCCTGGCCGAGGAGAGCCTCGGCGAGGACCCTGACCTGTCCCCCTTCGGGGACCTGCTCATCGAGCTGTACGATCGGGATCTCCGCGATGCCGCCAACTACTGTCAGACCGTCATGCTCGGGATGGGGATGGGCATCGTGCATGGATCAGAGGAGCGCTCGTTCTGCTCCCGTATGACGTACCTGTTGGGGCTCGCGGTCATGCAGATCGTCCGCCGCAGCCCCGCCATAACCCATCTGTCCTCCATGGCATCCATTCTCAGAAACCTCGGGGACAGTGTCTCGTCTAAGAAGGGCGGCAGACCCGTTCCGCACCTGAAGGGCTCCACGGCGTTCTTCTCCGACCTGAGGAGTGAGACGGCCCGCGCCGACAGATGGGACCTCGACACCATCATGCGCAGGTGCTACGGTTGGGCGGTCCACGGGTTCGACGGCATGTACCACACTCTGGAGGACATCCGCTCCGGATACGTATCCGGCACAATCGGGTCCGACGAGGGGAGGGCGCGGCTGTCCGAGTTCGTCCGGGAGTACGAGACTGGCCCCGAAGCCGACGATCCTGACGGGGTGGTATGTGCCGGATGCCTCCGGTGGTCACCGCGCGTCGACGGATGGGTGTGTCCTGCCTGCGGGAGCACGGTCACGACGAACTCCCCCGAGATTGCGGTGGAGGACCTGTCGGAGGCCACCGTCAGCGTGGACATAGAGGCCCTCACGCACATCGCCAACGTCCACAGAGGCAGCTGGATCGGGAAACATGCCAACGCATGCCGGCTGGCCCTGGATTGCCGGCTGGAAGAGGCCTTCGATGCGTGGGGGGCCATCCCGTCCATGCCGGGCGCGGACCTGGAGAGGATCCGCGAGGACATCCAGTGCTGCCTCGAATCAGTGGACCTGGATCAAGACGGGGACCCGCTCGTGAGTATCGACATACTGATCCGCGCATTCTCGTCGCTCCAGGATGATGGGGACCTGTCCATGGAGAGGAGGATGATCGGATCGTACCACCCTAACAGCCCCTCAATGTGGGGGTGGATACTGGCCGGAGTCGCGACCGCCGCGATGGCCAGGGCAGCGGATCGGGAGTCGGCGGCGGACATCGTGCTCACAGCGTACTTCGCCTGCGACGAGATGCACACGGACGGATGGTCTGAGCAGTACCTGGACACACTGTACTCCGTCATCGACGGCCTGGATGACGACGCCTTCGACTCACGCGGGGATCCGGAGCTGCTTCAAAGGGCATACACAGAGGGCATATGGGAAGGCGAGCCAGAGGACATCGCCCCCATCCTCCGGGAGTACTTCGGGCAGTGACGTGTCCATTCGTCTCGGCGGAGCATCCGCATCCTGGGGCTGCATCCCTGCGACCCCGTCGGAGCACCGAGACCATGTAGATCGGCAGGTACACGATCCCCCTGTCGACCCTGACATCCTTGGTGCACAGGACGTAGGCTTGACCCAGAGTGCTGCCGAACCTCCCCATGAAACGGTCCAGCGAGCTGTGGTTGATCCGGTCGGACGACTTGACCTCCAGCGGGCATATCCTCCTGTCCCTGCGTATCAGGAAATCGATCTCGATCGGCGAGTCCCAGCCCTCCTCCGGCCCGTCGGCGTCCCCGGGTCCCCTCCTGCCCCTGGAGTAGAAGTACAGGCCGCGGCCGTTGGCACGGAGGCATTGCGCCACGACGTTCTCCGCGAACATCCCCTCGTTGATCCCCAGCCTGCCCAGGAGGAGGGACTTGTAGATGTCCTCCGATGTCATGTCCTCATCGTCAAGGCACTGGGTCACCAGGAGCCCCGTGTCCCCCATGTAGATCTTCTGAGTGGTCAGGTCGAGGCTCATGGACAGGCCGACCCTCGGGTCGGTGGAGTTCACGCAGCGGTTCACCATCATGGAGTCGACGAGCCACATGAACGCATCCTCATAGTTCCTGCTCCTGGCGTTCTTTCCTATGCTGGTGATCCTGAACCTCCTCTCCTTCCTGTTCAACTCCGACGGGATGGTGTCGAATATCTCGATGACGCGCTGCCCGTATCCCTCCGCGAACCTGGCTATGTCCTTGCGGTATGTCCTCAGGATCCGCCTCTTCACCGCCTCCACCCTCTCGAAGCTGTTGGTCTCCACGAACTCGACGACCGCCTGCGGCATCCCGCCCACCAGCATGTACTTCCTGAACAGGTTCATGAACGCCCTGTGGTGCTCCTCTCCGACCGGACGCGCCTCCTCCAGACACCTCCTCATGTACGGGACCGCCGTCTCGTTCCCCATGGCCCACAGGAACTCCTCGAAATCCAGTGGGTACAGGTTCAGGTCCTCCTCCTCGGAAGGGATCACTATCCCCTCGATGTTGGCCTTTATCGAGAGGAGGGAGCCGGTCTCGATGTAGTCGTACCTCCCGTCCTCCACCAGGTACTTGATCATCTGTCTGGCCCTGGGGCACAGCTGGACCTCGTCGAAGACTATGAGGGATTCCCCCTCCGGCATCCGCCTCCCGATCGCGACCGACAGTGCAAGGTGGAAGTCGTCGATGTTCCCGTTGTAGTCGTCGAAGACCTTCCTGACAAGGGGATCGGGCTTGTTGAAGTCGATGACGACATAGTCGCTGTACTCGTTCCTGCCGAACTCCTCTGCCAGATGGGTCTTCCCGACGCGACGGGCCCCGTTGATGAGGATCGCCGAGGAGCCTGCGCTCTCGGCCTTCCACTTCAGGAGCCTGTCATAGGCCTTCCTGCGGAGATTGGTCGCCATGCATGATGCGCAATGGTCTGACGATATTTAGTTTTCACGAAACAAATAGTTTGAAATCGTGAATTTTTAACGTAATCAATAGTGTATTAACGTGATAAAATCACGAAAAACATAGTAACGTAAGCAGTGAATCATCGTGCCGGCACCCCGCCAATATCGGCACCCGGACAGTCTGGTATGACCCGGTGTCCCGATCCGTGCATCGTTTCCGAAGTTCGTTGATTTATCGTATGATTTCGTTCACAAATACAGAACGAAATTTTTTCGTTCTGTAAAACAGAATATGTGTGCCCGTCACAATACACGGACCATGGAACCCCGTCTGATCGGCAGGGAGAAGGAAATGCGGACGCTGGACCGGCTGTACCGTATGGAGGAGCCTTGGGGTTGCGCCATCGCGGTAACAAGAACAAGGTTATTAGTATGCGCCGACATGGCGGGGCATGCACATAGTACAGCCGGGAATGGAGATCGACGTCCTCAAGGAGAACAACAAGATCGCCCACGAGAACTACCGCCTCATGAAGAGCAAGGGCATCAGGTCCGTCGACTTCATGGGGTCCATCGGAGCCGGCAAGACCGCCCTAATCATCAAGCTGGCCGAGAAGCTCAGGGCCAAGGGCGTCCGCGTATGTGCCATAGCCGGGGACGTCACCGGCGCCGACGACTACACGAGGTTCGAGAGGTCCGGGATGGACGCGGTGAACTGCAACACCGGCCACGAGTGCCACCTGGACGCCAACCTGGTCAAGAGGACGCTGTCGGAGATAGACCTGGACGACTACGACGTGATCTTCATCGAGAACGTGGGGAACCTGGTGTGCCCCGCCGACTTCCCCCTGGGCACCGACTACAGGGTCGTCGTCATCTCCACCACCGAGGGGGACGACATGGTCAGGAAGCACCACGACATCTTCATCCACTCCGACGTGGCGGTCCTGAACAAGATCGACATCGCCGACGCAGTGGAGGTGGACCCGGAGGTCATCGCCCGGGACTACAACAAGCTCACCGGCGGCATAAAGAACATCTACAAGTGCAGTGTAAAGAAGGACATAGGGCTCGACGAGATCCTCGCCGCCCTGAAGCTCTGAAGGTGTCAACATGAAGGTCCTCGCCGTCGGCGGAGGGGGCAGGGAGCATGCGGCCGTCGAGGCGCTGTCCCGCTCCGGCTCCGAGATCTACGCAGTTATGAAGAACGCCAACCCGGGCATCATCGCCAGGTCCAAGGAGCACCTGCTCTGCGACGAGAGGGACGTCGCCAAGGTGTGCGCCTTCGCCAAGGAGAAGGGCGTGGAGCTGGCGTTCATCGGTCCGGAGGCACCTCTCGAGGTGGGCATCGTGGACGCGCTGGAGGCTGAAGGCATACCCTGCGCATCCCCCACGAAGGCCGCTGCCAGGATCGAGACCTCCAAGACGTTCATGAGGGAGCTGGTGGAGAAGCACGGCATCGAGGGCAACCTGGGGTTCGCCAACTTCGACAACGCCGCCGATGCTGAGGCCTATCTGAAGACGATCGACCACGAGATCGTGGTGAAGCCCGTGGGCCTCACCGGCGGGAAGGGGGTCAAGGTCCAGGGCGAGCACCTCCACTCCATGGAGGACACCATGGAGTACATCAACGAGATATTCGACCAGAACATCGGCGGGGCCGGCGTCATCCTTGAGGAGAAGGCCGTGGGAGAGGAGTTCACCCAGATGGTCTTCGTGGACGGCAGGAACATCGTCCCCCTCCCGCTGGTCCAGGACCACAAGCGCGCCTACGAGGGCGACGTGGGCCCCAACACCGGGGGCATGGGGTCCTACACCGACGCCGACCACCTCCTGCCGTTCATCACCCAGGAGGAGAGGCGGCAGGCCATCGCCATACTGCAGTCCATCGTGGACGCCATGGCCGAGGAGGGATGCCCCTACAGGGGCACCATGTACGGGCAGTTCATGCTCACGGTCAACGGACCGAAGATCATCGAGATCAACGCCAGGTTCGGGGACCCCGAGGCGATGAACGTCCTGTCCCTGATCGG
>CAYZSQ010000053.1:0-8542 GCA_964479785.1 uncultured Methanomassiliicoccales archaeon | reverse complement strand
TCGACTTCAGCGACGTCGACGACCTGGCAGAGGAGCGATCGCCAAACCATGGGGCCCTGGCCCCGTTTTTTTTCATTCAGTCTCATTAAAAAGCGTCTTATCGCTGTCGAGTTGTTTAGGTATGCCTAAATCATTAAATAGACTGCGCGGGATGGAGTAGCAGTGACATTGTGCCGCGATGCTCGGCACGCCGGGTCCCAGTACACGGACCCGGCAATTCCTTATAATTCTGCAGGGGGTGAACTGCCGATCGTCGGTTCTAAAGTGATCAAATCCACGAAGAAAAGTGTCCGCAAGGGATGACCTTTCGGCCCCTGGATTAGTCGCCGTTCGTATTGTAGTGCATGTCTGTCGCAACGGGCCACCGTATGCGGAACCGATAAATTGTCGTTCAGCGTCTGCTCCGATGCCGTCGCTGCCAGTTTAGTTTGGTCATGCCAACCTATGCAGGACGGCACTATCCTCGTTTTATGCCCCCAATTTTGACGCGGATTCCCACTGTCTCAGGCCAGTGTACCGCACGCATGTCACGTAAAGAAAGGAGACGTCCATCAGGTTGAACGGGCATTTCTGCGAAAGGGTCGGAAGTCGACCGTTCCACAGAATGAGCCTATTCGGCAGTGATCAGAACCACACTTTTTTCGCCCCCCTGATCAATAGCACGATGAACAGGGGGCCTCCGATTATCGCGGTGAGGACACCCACCGGGATGCCGATCAGGATGTTGGCTATGCAGTCGCAGCCCACCAGTATCAGTGCGCCTACCGCGGCGGAGCATGGTATCAGGTACTTTGTATTGGAACCGACCAGGATGCGGGCCACATGGGGCGCCACAAGGCCCATGAATCCGATGGTCCCGGTGAATCCCACTATGATGGCGGTCATTACCGCCACAGTCGCCAGTGCAACGGCGCGTGTCCTCTTCACGGAGACGCCCATGCTGAGGGCGTTCTTGTCCCCGGAGGACATGAGCCCTATGTCCTTGGACATGATCTGCATCAGAATCAGGCAGACGGCCGTCACGGCCATGACAATCCAGATGTTGCTCCAAGATGATGGCCCGAGCGATCCCACATTCCAGATGTAGAGCTGCTCCACGTTCTCCGGATCCGCGGTCAGGGTCATCAAGGAAGTCATGGATCTGAACACGTACATAATCGCTACACCGGAAAGGATCATGGTAGTCGGGGTGATCCTGTTCAGTTTGGAGATGAGGACGATGGCCAGAGTGGGCACGAGAGCGAGCACGATCGCGTTCAAAGTGACGGACAGGTTGTAGTTGTCCACGGGGATGATGGAGAAGCCCATCACGAAGAACAGGGCAGCACCGAATGATGCGCCAGACGACACCCCCGTCGTGTAGGGTTCCGCCAGAGGGTTGCGCAGCAGGGCCTGCATGACGACTCCCGCCACTGCGAGTCCGGCGCCCGCCACCACGCCCATCATGGCGCGGGGGACGCCGTATTGCCAGACAACGACTTCCGCCACCCTGTTGTCCGTGGTCTCCCCCCTGAGATGTGCCATCAGCACATCCCAGACCACGTCCGGGGTCACGGTGCCCATTATCTGGGACAGGAAAATCGATGCGAATGCCAGGACAATGGCCACCACTAGGATGACGACGGTGATCAGGACCTTGCGACGGTTGAAACTGTTGTATCTCTGTTCGAGTTCCGACAGGATGGCGGCCATCGGAACACCTCTCCGTAGCTCTTCTTCTTGCTGAGTATGATGTACAGGAAGATCGGCGATCCGATCATCGAGATGATCACGCCGAGGCGGAGTTCGTCGGGTGCGATGGCGGTGCGGGATATCAGGTCCGCCACGAGTATGAGCAGGGATCCGAGCAGCGCTGCGGCCGGTATCACGTACCGGTTGTTCCCGCTGAGGAGCATCCGGATCACATGTGGGGCCACCAGCCCTACGAATCCGACAATTCCGACGAAGCTGACCAGTGATGCCACGACCAGCGACACAACAATCATCACGATGGCTTTGAACCATCTGACGTTGAGGCCCAGGCTCTTGGCGCTGTCGTCACCCAGGGACAGCAGGTTGAGCTTGCCGCCGAACATCCAGAGTACGATAGAACCTACGAGGGTGATTGCGATCGGAACATAGCACTGTCCCCATGACACTATGTCTCCCAGGGAACCTATCTGCCACAGATACGCTTCCTTCAGGGTGTCGGCGTCCGTGCTGACCATTATCGCCGACTCCAGTCCGCTGAATATGTACGAGAGCGCGACCCCCACCAGAATCATGGTGGCGGGACTCATCCTGATGATGCTGGACAGAACGATCAGTATTATCGCAGGCACCAGGCCGCCTATGAAGGCGTTGGTGACTATTCCCAGGGAGCCGGCAACCTCCGAGAATGTGAACCCGGTCACTATGGCCATGACGGCTCCGAAGCAGGCCCCATCGGAGATGCCAGTGGTGTAGGAGTCTGCCAACGGGTTGCTCATGACGCTCTGCATGGCCACGCCGCAGACAGCCAGTCCAGCACCCAGGAATATGCCCAGGCTCACCCTGGGCAGGTAGATGTTCCACAGTATGTAGTCGTCATACCATGCAGAGCTGTGGAACTCGTACTCGGTTCCGAAAATATGGTTGAAGATGTAGGAGCAGACCTCCACGAAGTCCAGGTTGCGTCCGCCGATTGTCAGGGAGAATGCGGCGAACGTAAGCACCAGCACGAGGAGTAGCGCTATTAGCAGGACTATGCGCCCCGTCTGCTTGTTGTAGGCGGCCTCCAGCTCTGACACGTCATCCGTGTCGGAGCGATGAATCCGAAACAACGTAGGATCCCTCCACCCTCAGGGCGTCTTTCTCGGTGAACTCCCCATCCTGCAGAACCACATGAGGACGACCGTTGATGTCGAGGACGTCCACATCCACGCCGTAGACGTCCTTCATGTTCTCCCTGGTGATGACCTCTCCAGGGGTGCCGACCGCATAGACCCTTCCCTCACGCATCATGATGATGCTGTCCGAGTACTTCGCCGCGATGTTGATGTCATGGCTTATCATTATAACCATGAGTCCAGCGGCGGCGGTCTGTTTCTTGAGCAGGCGGATGACCTCCATCTGGTGTCTGATGTCCAGATTGGACGTGGGCTCGTCCAGGAGGAGCACTTCCGGCTCCTGGGCAAGACCTCTTGCCAGCATGACTCTCTGGTGCTGTCCTGCGGACAGTTCATTGAACGGGCGCATTGCCAGGTCGGATATGTCCATCATCTCCAGGGCCCTCTCCACCACCTTCATGTCATCGTGGAGGGTGTTCCACCGCCGATGGGGGTTGCGTCCCATGAGGACGGTGTCCACCACGGTCAGCGGGAAGCTGTCGCCGGAGGAGTAGGGGACATACCCCATCTTCTTGGCCAGCTCCTTGGGCTTGTAGTTGGTGACGTCCTCGCCGTCCAGAAGGACGGTTCCGCGGGTGGGGGCCAGAAGCCTGTTTATGCAGTGGATCAGCGTGGTCTTTCCGGCGCCGTTGGGTCCGATGATGGAGATCAGCTGGGGGTTGCACATCTCGAGGTCGATGTCCTTGAGGATGGGGACATCCTTGCTGTACCCGAAATCAATGGATTCTGTTCTGAGCAGGGTCATGCTATCCGGGAAAGAGCGGGGCTGTGCCCCGCATGGTTTCAAGCGTTCCAGATGTATTCGCTCTGGGAGACGTCGTAGTCGATACCGAGGAATTCGGTCACATACTCCTGGAACAGTGATTCGGCCCAGCCCTCCTCGAAGCAATCCGAGTACATGGTTTCGGCCATGACGGCCAGTCTGACCGGGAGGGGCAGAGATCCGTTGATCAGATAGTATCCACCGTTCTGATAGGTGTACGTGTCCTCGAAGTAGCCGGAGTACCTGGCGATTTCGGACTCCGTCAGTCCGTCCGGATAGGTGACCGTCCTGAAGTGGAATATGAAGTCAGCGTTGTACTTCTCATCGAGGAGCCATGTGTCACCCTCTTCGAACCTTTTGGTGCTGTTGCTCCAGTCGGCGATGTTGTTGCCGCCGGCCATCTCCGTCATCGTGTAGTAGTCTGAGGAGGTTCCGCTGACCGAGTTGCTCATCACGACGCTGAGCACGGTGGCCGTGCCGTAACGGTCGCCCTCGTTCTCCACGATGGTGTCGCTGATATCTTGGATCCATGCGCTGTATTCGGAAGCAACATCCTCGCATCCCATGAGGATTCCGAGGGTGTTCACAGCGTTGATCATCAGATTCATGTCCTTCACGTTGAGCTGCAGGTAAGTGATTCCGAGGCCCTCCATGGCAGTCACGATGTCGGAGTCGGAGGACATTCCCGTGTCCTCGCCCACGACGAGGGTGACGCCGAGGTCGACCAGCATGTTCAACGACTCGGTTGTGAGGCTCTGGCTGTCCTCGGTCAGGGTGACGACGCTCCCGTCCTGGATGGCGTTGTAGAGGTCCTGGTCGAGGACGGGGCTCATGGTGTCTGTGTCAATGGCTATGCCCTTCATGCCGTCGGCGAGCCCCAGCACGGCGATGAGGGACTTCATGTTGGTTCCAGATGTGAAGGCGTAGTCGGTAGCGGGGTATGACACGGGGACGGCGTCTCCGTCCACGTTGACCACATAGAGTGTGGTGGACTGGTTGTTGGCCACGGCGGTTACGATGGCCAGGTCGTCCTCGTCGACGATTCCGTTCATGTCGGCGTCTGCCAACGGGTAGCCATCGCTGGAGATCTCCCCGGAGATGATTCCCTCGATGATGCTGATGTCCTGCTGATCTATCCATCCGTCGCCGTTGACGTTGCCGTAGACCTCGCCGCTGTAGACTTCCCCGGACACGGTCTTCGGGGCATCGTCACTTTCGCTGCCTCTCGACAGTGCGTAGGCCGCTACCGCGACGATAATGATCACGACAACGATGATTGCTGCTATCTGCTTAGTGTTCATAGCTATACCACCTAGGGGTATACATCCAACATCCGAATGTTGACTTTTCAGGAACTCCTAAATAGGTTATAAATGTTGGGGAATCTGCTATGACCGAAGATGCCGTTATAAGGACCGAGGGCCTAACCAAGGACTTCGGCAGGCTTCGCGCGGTGGACGGCATCACCTTCGAGGTCCGCCGCGGTGAGATTTTCGGGTTTCTGGGCCCCAACGGCGCGGGGAAGACCACCACCGTCAGGATGCTCACGACCATGGAGCTCCCCACCTTCGGGACCATAAGGGTGGACGGCCACGACACCCGGACGGAGTACATCGAGGCGCGCAGGAACATCGGCGTGATACAGCAGCAGAACAGCTTGGACAAGGACATCTCGGTCAGGGAGAACATCATGCACCACGCCCTGATGCAGAACATGAGCCGCGCCCAGGCGAGGGGGCGCATGGCGGAGCTCTGCGAGGTGATGGAGCTCACCGACAGGCTGGACGACCTCGTGGAGAACCTGTCTGGCGGGTGGAAGAAGAGGGTCGCCATCGTGTGCTCGATGATTCACGACCCGGACATACTGTTCATGGACGAGCCCACCACCGGCCTGGACACCCAGTCCAGGAACCTCCTTTGGAAGATGATAAGGGCGCTGAACCGCAGGGGCACCACCATCTTCCTGACCACCCACTACATCTTCGAGGCTGAGTCGCTCTGCGACAGGATCGGGATGATCAACAAGGGGCGCATCGTCGCCCAGGGCACGCCCGCGGAGCTGATAGCCGGCATAGGGGGTTACGCGATGGTCCGCACCGACGAGGACGACGAGACCACCGTGGAGTTCTTCCCCGACAGGCACTCCGCGAGGGTGGCCGCGGACAGGTACACAGGGGAGCACAGCACCGTGGTGAGGAAGACCACCCTGGAGGACGTGTTCCTCGAGATAACCGGGAGGCCGGTGTGATGTACAACCTGCTCGGGGAGGTGTACCGCATCTCGTACGGCGACCTGTGCTTCCTCAAGAGGCACCTGCCGGAGACCGTGGTGTCGTCACTCGTCGGCCCTCTTCTGTACCTTGTGGCGTTCGCTTACGGCATGCGCGCCGGGGACACCGAGGCGGGGGTGAGCTACGTCGCGTACTCGATCCCGGGGATCGTCGCGATGACGTCCATGACCGCCGGGTTCACGTCGTCCGCGCAGAAGATCATGATACAGAGGCTGTTCCACACCAGCTTCGACGAGATGATCCTCTGCCCGATGCACACGCCGTCGGTGGTGTTCGGGAAGTCCGTGGTGGGGATGGTGAGAGGGCTGATAGGCTGCGCGGTGCTAATCGCCATAGGCTGCGTGCTGACGCCCGAGATCTTCCTCAGCGCCGGCCTGGTCCTGGGGGTCCTGCTGTCCTGCGTGACGTTCGCGCTCCTGGGTGTGGCAGCCGGGCTCCTGGCGCGCTCCAGCGCCACCCTGAATCTGTTCTCCAGCCTGGTCGTCCTGCCCATGACCTTCCTGTGCGGGACTCTGTTCTCCGTGGACGCCCTGCCCGATGCGGTGGGGTACGTCGTGTGGGCGCTGCCCCTGACCCATTCCTCGGAGGTCATCCGCTCCGCGGCGCTGGGATGGGACGTCCCCTGGGTGTCCGTGGCCGTCGTGGTCCTGTATCTGGTCGCGTTCTACGCCCTGGACTGGTACATAATAAAGAGGAAGCTGTACCGAGGCGCCCCCCGCACAGCCTCCTCAGGGTTCGAGAGTCACTCCCCTTCCAGGAGCTTCAGGAGGATCCCGGTGACGCCGTCCTCCAGGCCCACCTCGTGCAGGTACACAATCTCGGTGCCGCCGTCGCTGACCCTCCTCCTCGTCCCGGGCTCCAGCCCCAGCTTCGCGGGGATCTCGACGTCGGTGTGGTACCCGGGGGACACGAACATCGGCACCACCACGAGCCTGGCGTAGCCGTGGGAGAACATCTCCTCCAGCCCCGCCTCCACCGTGGGCTCCTCCATCTCGTTGAAGCAGGCCTCCGCGTCGAAGCCTAGATCCCTGACGTATCCGGCGCAGGTCCTGACGCATCCGCTGTTGTTGCCGTCCATGGACCCGTGGCCGATGAGCATGTAACCCGTGGGTCCATCGGCCCTGGTGGACTCGACGACGGCCCCCATCACGTCCCTCATGCCGGGATGTGCCCCGAACACGCCGGTGATCCTGATCGGGATCCTCCTACCGCCGAGGTCGACGGCCCCCTCGCGGGCGCCCTCCTCCAGGCCGAACTTCTTCGGGACGACCTTGTTCGCGAACATCCCGGGCGCGAAGAACAGCGGGATGACCGCGAGTGAGTCGGCCCCCGACTCCGCGACCTTCTCCAGCGCCTCCCCGATATTGGGGCTGTCGTCGCCCTTGAAGACGTAGAGCACCTGGGTCCCGAGCGCCTCGGAGAGGCGGCGGGCGTGCTTGGACGCGGCGTCCTCGGCATCCTTGTTGTCTGAACCGTGCGCGACTATGATTACGGACTCCATGACCGTAATTAGGAAGTCCTAAATTAAGAGTGCTTGTATCGAAGCCTCCCCGCGAGCCTGCAGACCAGGTCGGCCATGCCCTGGCAGGTCCCGAGGGGGCAAAGGACCGTGATGGCGGGGTCCCAGCCCGAAGTGTCTATGGCGGGGACGGTGAACCTGACGGGCAGGATAGCGACCCTGTCGCAACCGTTCTCCAGAAGATCCTCTGCGGCGGAGCGGAGGGCCTCCGGGTCGTCGATGCCGCATGAGGCGACTGTCATGCCCTCGGATTCCGTCATCGAGGCGATTCTCTCGACGATCCCTCTCTCGCTTTCCCCGGCGGTGCCGTGTCCGGAGACGATGGACCCCGGGCGCTCCGCACCCATGCACGCTTCACGAATCATGGAGAGGGCCATCACAGGCAGCTCGGGACAGCAACCCACCGGATCGGAGACTGTGACGCGAACGGACCTCCCGCCCACGTCCACCAGGCCTTCCTCGGATCCGGGCTCCAGCCCGAGGTTCCTCGGAATCGACGAGGCGTACCTGCCGTCGGACATGAACATCGGAACGACGGAGACGGAGTCTATGCCATCTCCGGCCATGCCCTCCAGAGCCGCACCGACGCGGGGCTCGCCGAACCTCTTGTAGCCTATACGAACCGGCACTCCGGAGATCTCCGACGCCCTGCGTGCTATCACTTCCATCCCGTCGTCGCGGCTCCTGCCGCCGTGCGCCACCAGAAGGATGCCTTCCATGACGGTGTAAAGGGGGTCCCGGATAATGATGATTGGGGAAACCCGCCCCGGGACGGGGTCCGGGGGTCAGAACCGGGCCTCGATCCGCCTTTTGACGGCCTCCACCACCTCGGCGGAGGAGTGGCTCCCGCCGGTGGCCTTCATCACCAGTCCGATGATCTTGTTGGCCGCTTTGTCGTTCTTCCTGTAGTCGGCCACGACCCCCGGGTTCTCGTCGATGAACCCGTCCACGATCCTGTCCAGGTCCCCCGATGCGCCCTTGACGGACTCGGCGTCCTCGCCGGTCATGAGGCACCTGATCTCGATGCCGCACTCGGTGTCGGTGATCTCGCCTGCGACGAACCTGTCGATGATCGGCATGATGCCGGAGACGTCGGCGCCGGA
>CAYZSQ010000052.1:0-8628 GCA_964479785.1 uncultured Methanomassiliicoccales archaeon | reverse complement strand
GTCAGACGCGTTGGAGATGATCTCCCTCAGGAAGATCTCCCTGTGGGTGTAGATCGAGTTGATCATCAGGTTCAGTAGCTGCTTGGATTCCGTCTTGAACTGCTTCTTGGCCATGTTGTCGCCTCCGATCGAACGGAAGGCTCCCCTTCGGCGGGGGGCTGCTACGGTTCTACTGTTAGAACTTCTATAAATAATTAATTGATAATGCCCCGACAGGGGGCACCGGGTCCGGGAAGGCAAGGCATATACCCTGGATGACGGATTGGTCGACGGGTTCGGGATGCGCGCATACAGGCTCTACCTCTTCGACTTCGACAACACGCTCTTCGACACCAGGGGAGGCATCGAGGCGATCCTCAGGAACGCCCTGCCCCTGCTGGGGGTGGAGTACGACGACGGCCGCTTCGACGAGTGCCTGGGGATGACCATGGACCAGGTCTTCGACCGGTACTGCTCGGACAGGTCGCTGTACTACGCGTACCGGGAGGAGTTCATGAGGGTGGTGGACTCCGACGCCTACCTGGGCGCCGGGCCGTTCCCGGAGACCCGCAGGGTTCTGGAGGCGTTGAGGGACAGGGGATGCCGCATCGGCATCGTCTCCGGCAAGAGGAGGTACAAGATCGTGAACCTGCTGGAGGCCAACGGCATGCTGGGCATCCCGGAGGCCATCGTCGGGTTCGACGACACCGTGAGGCACAAGCCATCGCCGGACCCGATACTGCTGGGGATGTCCCGTTTCGACGTCCCCAGGGAGGACGTCCTCTACGTGGGCGACAGCCCCAACGACGCCCTGGCATCCGCCGCCGCGGGGGTGGACTGCGCAATCGTGGACAGGCGCGGTCGGTTCGACGGGAGCTCATGCGAACCCACCTACAGGATCGGATCGTTGGAGGAGCTGCTCCGATCAGGCGCCGCCGGAGGTCAGCCTCACGATCAGGGTCCTGGCCTCCTCCACCCCGGCGGAGGCCGACCTGACCAGCAGGTCCATGGCCTCCTTGTCGTCCATTGCTATCGATCCCGAGATCCCCAGAGCGCCCAGGTTGTACATGGCCACGGGCTCGCCCTGGTCGGCCGCCAGGCGGAACCAGCGCTCCGCTCCGGAGACATCGCCCCTGCCGTGGAGGATCCCGCCCAGGCTGGTCTGGGCGTAGGCGAACCCCTCCTGGGCGGCGGCCTCGAACCACTCCATCGCCTTGTCCGGGTCCGGCTCCCCCAGGGACCCCTCGGAGTACATCAGGCCCAGGTTGTAGGCGGCCTTCACATCGCCCTTCAGGGCGGCGTCGGTGAAGTAGCCCTCGGCGCCGGCGAAGTCCCCCCGCTCGTACAGTATCCCCCCGATGCACAGGCAGGCGTCGGTGTCCCCCTGGTCGGCGGACAGCCTGAACAGCCTCTCGGCCTCCTCCCTGTCCTGCGGGACCCCCTCGCCGGAGTCCAGCATGAAGGCCAGGTCGTACTGCGCCCCCGGGTCCCCGAGGTCGGCGGCCCTGCGGTAGAGCTCTGCGGCCGCAGGCTTGTCCACAGGGATCCCGTCCCCGTTGCGGAGCATCGAAGCCAGGACGCACATGGAGTCCACGTCCCCCAGGTCCGCCGCCTTCCTGTAGTAGCCGGCTGCCGCCGCCCTGTCCATGGGTGCGCCGCTCCCTGACGCGTGGGAGGCCGCCAGGTTCTTCATCGCCCTCAGGCTGCCGGCGCCGGCCGCCCTCCGGAACCATTCCAGGGAGGATCCCGGGTCGGAGTCGGAGAGGAGCACCCCTAGGTTGCACATGGCCGTGGCGATCCCTGATTCGGAGGCCCTCCTCAGCTGCACCTCCGCCTCAGCGAGGTCGATGTCCACGCCCTCGCCGGTCATCAGCATGTATCCCAGCGATGACGCCGCCGACCCGTCGCCCATGTCCGACGCCATGCGGAGCAGCCTGGCGGCCTCGGCCGGGTCCCTCTCCACGCCGTCTCCGTTGCGGTACCTGTCGGCCAGCGTCCTGAGCTCCTCGGCGTCCATCCTCGTCTCGTCTTCGGGGCGGTCCATGCTACCGGAAGGCGGAGCCCACATTTATCTCAGACCTGGGCAATCACCCCTCAGGGATGGTTCGATGACGGGTGTCTCTTGGCACAGGCCCGTGGGCGCGGTGTTCCTCGCGCTGGCGGTGATGTTCTTCGTGGTCATGGTCTACGGTATCGTGGCGTGGCATCCGCTGTACGCGCTGACGGTCTTCGTCTGGTTGGGCCTCGCCGCCTCCGGGTTCCTGCTGATCTTCAGGCCCCCGTCCCGGACGGTCCGGCCGAAGGAGGTGCGCGGGGCCATGGACGACCCCATCGTCCCCGAGACGAAGGACGGGTTCGGGGAGGGGTACTGCCCCAAGTGCGGCGCTCCCCTGACCGAGGGGGACAGGTTCTGCGGCGTGTGCGGCAGGAGGCTCCGATGGACCGGAGAAGGCTCAGGTGGGTCCTCATCGGCGTCTCCGTCGCGTCGCTGGCGATGACGTTCATCGGTCTCTATCTTCACCTGCCGTTCCTGGCATTCTTCCTGTTCCTGCCCGGGCTCATAGGGTTCGGCGGGTTCGGGAGGGGCAGGCCCGAGGGGGACGGCTACGGGAGGGTCCCCGACGATCGTGCGTACTGTCCGGAGTGCGGTGCCGCCGTCGACCGGACCGACTCGTTCTGCAGGGTCTGCGGCAAGATGTTATGAGAACCTCACGTCCACATCCCCGCGGCCAAGGGCCTCCGCCAGACCGGAGGCGTCGGCGACCCTGCCCACCCTGGTGTAGCTGTATCCCGTCCTGAAGGACCTGTAGAACACCACGAGGCAGGAGTCCCCGTAGAGCATCAGGTCGCCCGCCCGTATGGAACCCGGGCAGGACCCATCCTCCGGGAGGGCCCGCCCCAGGTCGCAGTACTTCTCGTTCCCGTTGAGCTCGGTCATGCGGAGCTCCAGAGGCAGCATCCCCGCGAGACCTTCCGCGGTGGGATTGTCCTCCAGGACGATGTCGAATGCCGTTCCGTCTACCTCCATCCTCATGCGATCACTCCTCCGGTATGCTCTTCACGACCTTCGCCGGCACGCCGGCGACGATGACATCATCTGGCACATCCCTGGTGACCACCGCGCCGGCGGCCACGATGGAATGTCTCCCGACGGTGACGCCTGGGCAGATCACCGCCCCAGCCCCGATCCATGCGCCCTCGCGCACCCTGACCCTTCCGGGCAGGAGGGAGGCCCGCATGGAGGGGCGCTGGTCGTGGTTCAGGGTGGCGATGACCACGTTGTGACCCACCAGCACCCCGTCCTCCAGGACGATGCCGGCGTGGTCCTGGAACTTGCATCCGGCGTTGATGAACACGTCCCTGCCCACGGTGATGTTCAGGCCGAACTCGGTGTAGAACGGCGGGAACAGTCCGAAGGAGGGGTCCACCGGCTTGCCGATGACCTCCGAGAACAGCCCCACGATCTCCTCGTGGGTGTGGTAGGTGCAGTTCAGGTCCATCAGCAACCTCCTGACCTCGTAGGCCCTCTGGGTCATGGCCATGTGGAGATGGGAGCCGCCCTCTATCCTCTCGCCGTCGAGGAGTCTGGCGGTGAGCTCCTCCAGGTCCCTCTCGTAGTCGCAGTTCATGTTGGAGCCAAGTCCAACCGATATAAAAGGGAAGTGGGGAGGGCTTCCAGGGCCCTCCCAGGTTCAGAAGGTCCTGGGTTTCTTGGACTGGTACAGTGCCAGGATGGCCTTGTACAGCATGTACACGTCCGCCTTGGCGGTGACCTCGACGGGGGCGTGCATGGACAGCACCGGCACCCCGACGTCCACGGTGTCGATGTTGTGCACCGAGATCTCCGAGGCGATGGTGCCCCCGCCGCCCATGTCGATCTTCCCCAGCTCGCCGATCTGCCAGGTGACCCCGGCGTCGTCGAAGATGCGGATGACGTAGTCCATCATCTCGGCGGATGCGTCGTTGGTGCTGTACTTCCCCCTGGCGCCGTCGTACTTGGACAGGCAGGGGCCGTGGTTCATGAAGCAGCAGTTGTTCCTCTCGTGGACCTCGGGGTAGGCGGGGTCGAAGGCGGCGCTGACATCGGCGGAGAGGCAGACGGAGTTCTGCAGAACGTGCCTGACCTCGCAGCCCTCGTCCTGGGCCAGGTCCTCGACGAAGTCCCTGAAGAAGAAGGACCTCATGCCGGTGACCCCGTCGGACCCGGTCTCCTCCTTGTCGGCGAAGATGGTCACGGTGGTGTACTCCGGGTTCCTCACATCGAGCTCGGCCATGAACTCGGCGTAGGCGCAGACGCTGTCGTCCTGGCCGTAGGCGGCGATCATGGACCTGTCGAACCCCAGGTCCCTGGGCTTGAACGCCGGCACGGCGCACAGCTCGGCGGTGACGAAGTCGTCCTCCCTGATGCCGTACTTGTCGAACAGGATCCCCATGACGGCGAGCTTCACCCTGTCCTTCACCTTGTCGTCCTCGTGGGGCCAGGAGCCAAGGAGCACGTTCAGCTGCTCCCCCTCCACGACCTCCGAGGCCGTCTTCTTCATCTGGTTCTGCGCCAGGTGCGGCAGCAGGTCGGTGATCAGGAAGGCGGGCTCGTCCTCCTCCTCGCCGATCCTGATGTCCACCTTCCTCCCGTCCCGGGTGTGGACGGTCCCCCTCAGGGACAGGGGGATGGTGGTCCACTGGTACTTCTTGATTCCGCCATAGTAGTGGGTCTTGAAGAACGCCATGTCGGCCTCCTGGAACAGGGGGTGGGGCTTGAAGTCCAACCTGGGGCTGTCGATGTGGGCCACTGCGACCCTGACCCCCTCGGAGATCGGTTTCTTCCCCTTGGTGCACATGAGGATGGTCTTGCCGCGGTTGACCTTGTAGAACTTGGATCCGGCCTTGTACTTGGTGCCGCGGCGGTACTCGGTGTACCCGTGCTCCTCCAGGATGGGGAGCACGTACGCGACGACCTCGCGCTCGGTCTTGTGGTTGAGGAACTCCTTGTACCCCTCGCAGAACTCCGAGGCCTTCTCCAGCAGCCCGATGTCCCTGTCGGCGAGGCTCTTCGGGTTGGAGAGGATGTCCTCGGCGAGAATCTGACCCTTGGTCTTCTTTACCATGAGTGTCGGGAGTGTTTGCACTTGTATTTAAAACAGATGTATCCACCATCCGCCCGCTCGTCTGCGGGCCCGGGACATGACCGATTCCAGCTCGGCCATGATCTCCCGGATGGGGATGGCGGCTATGCAATCGTCGTCCACGAACTCGTAGTGCTCCGGCGGCTCCGGCATGATGTAGGCGTGGGCCTCGGCGTCGACGCCGTCGATCGTGACGGTGACCCTCTGCAGGGTGTAGACCGGCACCTCCTCCCAGATGTCCATGAGCCTGACGTCCCCCTCGTCGGCCTCGAACGCCTTGCCGGCCACGGAGCCGTCGGAGGGGACCAGCGTGAGGTAGTCCCATCCGCAGACCTTGGAGTGTCCCCGGAGCACCGCGTCCCTGGCCTCCACGTGACGGCCCAGCACCCTGTCCCTGATCAGGGGCTCGGTCAGGGTGCCGTAGGAGAATATGAGCATGGGAGGATGCGGGGATCTCCCCCGCATGGGAGGCGCCTCAGAGCGCCCCGGCGCCCCTGGCGGCCTCGATGCACTCGGAGCACCCGTCGCCGACCCTCGGCAGTCCCCGCTCCAGCAGGTTCAGCACGTTGCTCAGGCACCTGGCCATGGTGGCGTTGACCATGTCGATGTCCACCGGCTCGTCCTTCCACACGTCGTAGTCGGTGATGGTGGCCAGGCTGCAGTAGCACAGGCCCAGCTCCCTGGCCAGCTGGCACTCGGGGACCACGGTCATGCCGATGATGTCGGCGAACTGCCTGAACATGGCGCTCTCGGCCCTGGTGGAGAACCTGGGACCCTCGATGCACAGGTAGGTGCCGCCGGCGTGGTATCTCAGGCCCAGTTCCTCCGCGGTCTCCGCGAACACGGAGTTCAGGTAGGGGCAGAAGGGGTCGGCGATGGAGATGTGCACCGCCTTGTCGTCGAAGTAGGTGTACTCCCTCCTCTTGGTGAAGTCGATGAACTGGTCGGCGATGACCAGGTCCCCGGGGGCGAACTCCTCCTGGAGGGAGCCGACGGCGCAGGCGGATATGACGTACCTGCATCCCAGCTCCCTGAGGGCGTACATGTTGGCCCTGTAGGGGACGCCGGTGGGGGGGTGCTGGTGACTCTTTCCGTGGCGGTAGAGGAACGCCACCTCCACCCCGTTGATCCTCCCGACGAGGATGGGGTCCGAGGGCTTGCCGTAGGGTGTGTCGGGGAAGACCTCCTCGACGGTCTCGAAGGTGTCCGGGTTGTAGATCCCGGTCCCGCCTATGATCGCGATCTTGGGCATGTGCGAGGGAAGGCCGCCGGTGTATTTCTAGTTGGCTGGCACCCCCGAGGGCGGATCAGGGTCCCAGGCATCCGATGGGGGTGACGACGATGCCGTCCGACCTGGTGTAGGACATCCCGGTGGCGGTGAGCACCATGAGGAAGGACGGGGGTCTCATGCGGCTGTCGTCGATCCTCCTCCCCAGTTTCTTCAGGTTCGCCGCCCCCTTCTCGACGCCGCTGTCCCCCAGCTTCACCTCCACGGCGCCCCATCTTCCGTCTCCCAGCTGCACCACGCAGTCCACCTCCAGGTTGTGGCTGTCCCGGTAGTGGCGGACGGTGCCGCCGATGGCCTGGGCGTAGCATCTCAGGTCCCTGACGCAGAGGGATTCGAAGAGGAGTCCAAGGTACATGTAGTCGTCAAGCAGCCCCTCCGCATCCAGGTTCATGGCCGCTATGGCGATGGACGGGTCGGCCAGCATGCGCTTCGGGGACGAGCGTATGGACGCCTTCGACCTCAGGTGGGGGTTCCAGGAGTCCAGGTTCTCCACCACGAATATCCTGGCCAGGGCGTTGATGTAGCTGATCACCGTCTTGTCCGAGACGTCCCCTCCATAGTTGGCGATGTCGTCCACCAGCGTGCTGATGCTGGCCATGGTGCCGGTGTTGCGGGCCAGCGACCTCAGGAGCGTCATCACCGTATCGGGGCTGCGCCTCACCCCGTCCACCCGGGAGACGTCCGATTCGGCCACGCCCTTCACGTATTCCGCCGCATACGCCCCGTCGGTCTGGTTGCTGTTGACGGTGAAAGGCCATCCGCCGCGGGCCATCAGTCTGACGACATCGTTCAGGTCCAGGGGGCTCTGGCCGAGGCCCGCCGTCCCGCCGTCGAACAGGCCGCTCAGGGACACGGTGCCGTCGGACTCCCCGGATTCGTAGAGACTCATGGTCCTCATCATGACGCGGGCCATCCTGCCCGTGCCGGAATGCAGGATCCGGTCGTCGTTGGGCACGGCCGATCCGGTGAGGATGAACTGGCCGGTCTCGGCCCTGGCGTCCACCTCGTTCCTCACGGCGTCCCAGATGGTGGGGGCCAGCTGCCATTCGTCGATGAGGCGGGGGGTCTCGCCTTCGAGGATCATGGCCGGATTGTCTCTGGCCATGTTGAGGATGCCCGGGTTCCTGTGATCCGATATCAGGATCTGGCTCCTGGAGAACTGTCTGCCGGTGGTGGTCTTGCCGCATCCCCTGATCCCTTGGATGTGGACGGCGCCCACGGTGTTCAGGCTCTTTGCGACGGCCGAGTCCACGGTGCGGGGACGGTATTGGACCATGGTGTCGGCATGGTGTTTGATGATTATATATTTTCTATTTTCTTGGAAATAAATATCCGATAAATTAGGAAATCAATTTCCAATAAATTTGGAAATAAAATAATACACCCAGGATGTGCCAGACATCTGCGGTCAACGATCGGCTACTGGGGGAACATATGAAAATCCTGATGGCCCGGTGTCGGAGTGGATGGGGCCCTTCTGCACCTACGTTCCGGGATGCGAAGGCTCATAACACCGGAGCGCATCCGATGGACCATGGGATTGAAGGATGCGGCCGGTTCGTTCGTCGCGGGCCTGCTGATCACGCTGATCCTCGTCGTGGTCGTGCCCGTGCTCGTGGAAGGGTACATCGAAGGATTGTTGGAGGACATCGTAGGGGACACCGGCTGGGCGTTCCTGACGTCGGATGTCATAGTGACCATACTGCTGTGGGCCGTCATACTCGGCCTGATGATGCTGCTCGGCGCGGGCAGCATCCTCAAGAGGTTCGGGGTAGTCGGGCTGATCGGTCTGGTCGCGGCCTATTGGCTTCTCGGCGATGTCACGGACGCCATCGTTCCGCTAATCGTGCTCGCTATCATGCTGGTGATCACATGGTGCCGCGACAGGAAGGGGAGCGGCTCCAAGGGATGACCGGGTCCAGGTATCGAACCGATCGACGCGATGGTGGCCTTGAGACATCGATTTTAGGTCGAATGTCGCCGTATCGGTGGCAGTCTGCCTTCACGGAGAGATCAATTGACACAAGCGAACATATTTAAGTACCGGAACCCGTGAATTAAAGGAGAGTGGTAAGATGGTATCCGAGGAGGATCTGTACTTCAGTGACATGATCATAGACACCCCTGAGGCTATTGCCAATCTCGAGGAGCTTGTGGAGAGCGGCGCCCACTGGATTCGCGGAGACAGTGTGGTCAAATTCGTCAGTGCGGACCATGAGGTCGTCCGCAGGCTGATGG
>CAYZSQ010000051.1:0-8717 GCA_964479785.1 uncultured Methanomassiliicoccales archaeon | reverse complement strand
CTTCGAAGGGGGCGCGACCGAGGGCCGGGGTACGTGACTACCGCCGGTCGCCTGTCCCATGAATCGGGAGGGGACCGATGGAGACCCCGTCGGCTGAGCCTGAGTCAGGCCTGCCGCGGCGCATGTGCCAGCGCTCACATGGAAGTATGCATCAGGCCCCTCGCATGAACGACCACACCGGATCCCGCGGGGGGTCCAGGGCGTCCTGGAAGCAGGGGACCCTCCCCATCAGATGGAACAGGGCGTGGTCCATGTTGGTGTCCCCGCAGTCCCTGACCCTGTGATAGAAATCGGAGAGCCCGTCGCGGCGCCTCAGATCCCTGACGAAGTCCTTGTAGTAGTCCCCCTTGTCGATCCCCGAGACGTCATAGCCCATCTCGGCCATGACGCCCTCCAGGTTCGGATAGTTGAGTATCGGGACGACGTAGCCCGCCAGCGGCACGCTCCTGAGGAGGTTGCCCGTCACGTACGAGACGAGGTTCCTATCGTCGCCGTCGTAGTCCATGATCGGGAACACCTTCAGCCCGGGGAAGCGCGGACGGCCCCTGGGCGCATAGCCGAGGCCGGGCGCCCACCTGTGCAGACTGGGCTCCGAATCGAAGGGTTGATGGGTGAACACATCCGGAAGGTGGGACATGGCGATGTTCCGCCTCCCGCCGTCCCTCGAGTAGATCACCGGAGGCTGTCCGATCGCGGACATCACGCCCATGAAGAGATCCACCTCCGACATCCCGTGGGCCACCACCACATGGTCGCTCATCCCAGGTCCTCCCTGAGGTGGTCGACGATCCCCCTCATCCCTATGGATGCGATGACCGGGATCCCGCCCAGCTCCCCCCTGCCGTAGCGTATCTGGTTGTTGTTGGTGGGACGCGTGCTGACCTTCCTCCTGACCGAGGTGACGGTGCGGTCGCCGTCCATGTCGATGTCGATGACGAACACGTTGCGGGGGTCCAGATCCCTCAGCAGCGAGGTGTTGTGGGTGGTGACGATCAGCTGACCCTCCAGATCCGGGAGGACCTGCAGCAGCATGTCGTGCATCAGGACATCGTGGATGCCCGAATCGATCTCGTCCATGAACGAGACCCTCCCGTCAGTGCACCCCAGCAGCATGGGGAACAGGTCCAGGAGCTTCCTGACGCCGGTGGACTCCTGGTCGAAGGGCACGTCGCGAACCTTCCCCGAGACGAATCTGTTGAAGTGCAGAGCGTAAGATGTCTGATGGGACGACGATTCCGTCAGGCGATATTCCACGGACTCGACGTCGCGGTCGATCCTGGTGAAGAACCTGTCTATGGCATCCCTGTATGCGTTGAGCTCCTTGATCTCGCCGGAGTTGATGGTACCGCAGGTCAGACTCGACTCTATCCTGCGCACCGGATCCCCTCCCAGCCCGGATGTCCCGGTGTTGAGGCTCTCGATGTAATCGACAATCTCCAGCACACGGGGGGACGTCTCCGCCACGTAGTCGCGGCTGTACTCGCCGACGGCGTCCACGATCATCGACAGGAGGGTGTGCTTGTCCTTGAACGCCCGGTACCTCTCCGCCAGTTCCATCTTCAGCATCGACGACGGGGGGAAGGCGTCGTGGCTCAGTACGCATTCGGATTTCCCGCCTTCCCTGGATGCGCTGAAGATGTCTGCGGCGCGTCCGTTCACCGATATGTAGCGGAGGTGCTCCCTCGAGATGGTATCCGGATCGGAGAAGCCGACGGTGTAGATGGCGTCCCTCCCGTTAATGCTGAAACGGTACGACAGCTCCATGGGACCCTCGGCGCCCACCATGAAGGATTCCGCCACCAGGTTCCTCAGCACGATGCGCCTTCTGCGCCATGCCTCCGCGATCATCCCCTCGATCCCGCCGCCAGGGTCCGCCAGGAGGTCCTGGGAGGTGCGCATGGACCTGAACGTCATCGCGGAGTCCTTGAGGAACCTCAGGCTCCGGATGATGCTCGTCTTGCCCGATGCGTTCGCACCGTAGATCACCGCGAGCTTCAAAGGAGCGTCCCGGGGACCCGTGAGATCGAACTCCGTATCGGAGAAGCAGCGGAAGTTCCTCAGTCTGATCGTCTTGAACATGGCATGTCCATCAACGATGCGTTATTTAATTTATAGCATAAAAAATACAGATTTTAACAAAATATACACTTCTATAATGGCATAATTTCGAAGAAAATGGATTTATTATGCAAGAATCAGACGTTTCATGGTCTGATATCGCCCGTGTCGGATGTGGCACGTGCGACCGTTCCCGGCCGAACCTTGACAGTAATAGTCACAGCCTCTTCATCCCGACGTACACCACCCCCGGCCCCACCACGTGGACCTCCCCATCCAGACCCACAGAATCGAACAGCACCATCATCTCCCCATCGCGTACGATCCGCATCCCGTATTCCCGGCACTTCGCCTCCATCACGTCCTCCGGCGTGGTGGCGTACGTCAGCTCCGACGCCACCGCGAGCACCCCTCCCGGGGACAGCACCCTGGATATCTCCCCGAGCCCGGCCCCCAGGTCCGGCCAGAAGAAGTATGTCTCCGACGCGGTCACCAGGTCGAAGGACCCGTCCCCGAAGGGCAGGTCATCCACCGACGCCATCAGCAGCTCCAGCCTGCCCTCCTCCGCGAGGCCGGAGTTCACCGCCCGGGTGTACCCCAGGGCGTCCTCCGACACGTCCACCCCGGTGAGCATCGCATACGGGTACCTCTCCGCCAGCCTGGCCAGCAGCCCCCCGCCGCCGCACCCCACGTCCAGCACCGCCCCGTCCATGACCGGGGGCAGCCTCATCAGCATCTCGTCCCACAGCGGAACGTGATGCTCGTTCATCCTCTCCAGCACCATCCTCCCTCCGGCCCCCTCCGGGTTGGAGTACTGGCCGGAGAACCTGTCACTGTCCATGGACGATGATGTCATCCTCCATAGATAACTCCACACCGGTGTTAACGACGTTACCTTTATACCGCCCCCTCGCCTAGACGTCACCATGTCGAACCAAGGCGACCCCGCCGTCAGGATCAGAGACCACATCTACAGGATCGGGGGCGACGACCGCACCGCATCCATATTCGAGGGCGCCTTCCCCATCCCGGAGGGCGTCTCCTACAACAGCTACCTCATAAGGGACGGGGAGACCTGCCTGCTGGACACCTGCGACTCCTCCATCGCCCCCAGGTTCTGGAGGGACCTCCGGGCCGCCCTGGACGGGGACCCCCTGGACTACCTGGTGATCAACCACATGGAGCCGGACCACGGCGCCTGCATCGCCCGGATACTGGAGACGTGGCCGGAGGTCACCGTCGTCGGGAATTCGAAGACCTTCGAGATGCTCCGCAACTTCTACCACGTGGAACCGAAGAACAGGATGGAGGTGAAGGAGGGCGACGAGCTGAGGATCGGAGGCCACACCCTCCGCTTCTACTTCGCGGTGATGGTCCACTGGCCGGAGGTGATGTTCACATACGACGTGGACGAGAGGGTGCTGTTCTCCGCCGACGCCTTCGGCACCTTCAAGGCGTTGGACGGGTCGCTGTATGCCGACGAGACCGACTTCGACCGGGAGTACCTGGAGGAGGCCAGGAGGTACTACGCCAACATCGTCGGGAAGTACGGGAGCAAGGTGCAATCCGTCCTGAAGAAGCTGGAGGGCGTGCCCATCGACATGATCTGCCCCCTCCACGGCCCCATATGGAGATCGGATTTAGGATACATCCTGGGGAAGTACGACCTGTGGAGCAGGTACGAGCCGGAGGAGAAGGGTGTGGTCATCGCATACACCAGCATGTACGGCAACACCGCCGCCGCGGCGGAGAGGCTGGCACTGCTGCTGAAGGAGAGAGGGGTCGCCAACGTGACCATGTACGACGTCACCAGGACCCACCCCTCCTACGTGGTGTCCGACTGCTTCAGGTTCACCAACGTCGTGCTGGCCGCGCCCACCTACAACAACGCAATCCACCCCACCATGTCCGCCGTGCTGGAGGACATGGGGAACATGGCGGTGCAGGACCGCAGGTACTCCCTGATCGGCAACGGCTCCTGGGCCCCCAGGTGCCACGAGCTCATGGAGGAGCGGCTGTCCCAGATGAAGGACATGACGAAGGTCGGCGAGACCTTCGTCATCAAGTCCTCCATGAGGGACGACCAGCTGCCCGACCTGGAGAGACTGGCGGACGACATCGCCGCATCGCTCTGACCCAGCAGGGGCCGGGAGGCCCCTGTGAACCCAATCCGGGCAGGGCCATTCAATCCAAAGCGTTACCTAATTTAGGTAGCGCTTCCTAATTTAGGTAACGCTTCCCAATCTCGACATCCCTTCAGGACGGTTCTCCGACGTCGCACCGCCATCCGATTCTGACTCTAGACAAATGTCGAGTCCTATTTTGAATCATAGACATTTGTCCAGAAATAGAAGAACTCATATAGATGATTCGTCTACCAAATCATGTCCCTGGCGACGGATGTATACCAAAGTCCCCCGGGGACCGGACAGGTGGACATCATGAGCAACGAACGGATACTCGCGGATCTCAGGGAATCGATCGAGAACTATGACGCCGAGGCGGCACAGGCCGCCACCCGGGCGGCCCTTGACGCCGGCATGTCTGTCGGCGAGATCATCAACGAAGGGCTCGGCAGGGGCATGGAGACCGTCGGCAGGAGGTTCGACATGGCCGAGATCTACCTCCCCCAGGTGGTCGCCGCATCCAACACCATGGAGGCGGCCGTCAAGGTCCTGGAGCCCGTCATGAGGAGGGGCGAGGGGTCCCTGAAGGGTACCGTGGTCATGGGCACCGTGGAGGGCGACATCCACGAGATCGGCAAGAACGTGTGCTGCGCCATGCTCAAGGGCGCGGGGTACAACGTGGTCGACGTGGGTCCGGACGCCTCCGCCATGGACTTCATCGACGCCGCTGAGGCCAGCGGGGCGCACATCATCGGCGGCTCCTCGGTGATGACCACCACCCTGGAGGCCCAGAGGAGGCTGGTCAGGACCGTGAGGGAGATGGACGTGCCGCTGAAGACCATCTTCGGAGGGGCGCCCTGCAGCCAGGAATGGTGCGACGAGATCGGCGCCGACGGCTACTCCGCCACGGCCAGCGAGATCGTCGCCCTCGTGGCCAGGCTCGCCTGCTGATTCCACCGTGCGATCTGGATCCGGCCGGGGGGCCATGCGGCCCCGGTACCCCCGTCCCTGCCGAGAACCGAGTCACCTGAAAGGGGTCGCGCACAGTGTCTCCTCTCCCGGGGCCGCCGTATCCGATGGTCCCGGGCCATCGTTCTGAATCTGTGACTCTCATCGGACCGTCATACGATATGGATCGTCGTCGGAACATCCTGGGCTTCCCGGCCGCGGTGACCGTCAGGGTGGCCTCCTCCAGGTCCGTGGACCCGGTGTTGAGGATGTACGGGGACCTGTCCACGTCCACGGTCACCGCCACGCACTCGGCGTTGTTGTCCTCGGCCGCCCTGACCACGAACTCCCTCCCCTGGGCCTCGCATGCCGCCAGGGCCTCGTCCATGGTGGTGAACACCGACCTCCCGAACCTGGAGAAGGCCTCGTACACCGTGCCCTCCACGGGCTTCATCGGCCCTATCCTGAACCTCACCGACTCCGAGACCGACGCCGACACCGCCCCCACGGCGTTGCCCACGTCGGAGTCCTCCGCGATGACGACCTCCGTCCCCAGCATCTCCCCCACCCATCTGATGTAGACGCCGGAGGGCGCCCCTATGCCGACGATCGGCCTGTCCAGCCTGAACATGCACCGGAAGTCCCTGGCGTGCTCCCCCGTTATGGCCTTCATGAGCAGGTCGGTCCCGGTCCTCCCCAGCTCCGGCTCCCCGGAGTCCTCGGAGATCAGCGCGTGCATGAGCTCCCAGCAGAGCTTGGTGCGGATGGCCTTCCTGCACTCGTCCACGAAATCATCAACATCCATGCCGGCCAGCGCCGCCAGGTGGCGCGCCGCCATCCCCGACGCCCGGGCGTCGAACTCCGTGTACGTGCCGTCCACGTGCAGGACGTCCGTGGGGGTGAAGGCTATCCTCTGGATCAGCCCCAGCTCCTCCAGGCTCCCCAGGAAGAACTCCGAGGCATCCAGTCCCAGCCTCTCCGAGGCCTCCCCGATGGTCACCGGCCCGTCGAGTGCCAGCTCCAGCAGCCTCCTGTTGGATTCGTTGATGTTGTAGCCCTCCGGCGGCATCCTCACCGTGACCAGCATCTCCGACGCCAGGCAGGCCCTCCAGGGCCTGGGGTCCTCCCTGGACAGGGGCCTGGTGTCCCTCCCCTCCAGGGATTCGAGGGCCTCCCGGGCCCTCGGCCATCTGGAGGCGGCCACGCAGACGGGTATCGCCCTCCTGGGGGTGAGCACCGGCCTCCCGGGGTTCACCACTATGCGGCTGTCGCCCCCTATCCCGGAGGTGTATATCCTGGCGGCCATGACCCTGGTCCTCTTCCCGGCGATCACCGTCCCCTCCGGGTCCAGGCTGGGGCGCCCGCCTCTTAAGATGCCGATGTCGGTGGTGGTCCCGCCCATGTCCATCACGACGGCGTCCCCCAGCCCGGTCATGGACATGGCGCCCATCAGGCTCGCCGCCGGCCCGGACAGGATGGTCTCCACCGGGCGCTCCCTGGCGAAGGAGTCCCTCATCATGCTGCCGTCGCCCCGGGAGATCATCAGCGGGGCCCTGATGCCCCGCTCGTCCAGGACGGTCCTGACCGAGCGGATCAGCCCGTCCATCACGGGGATCAGCCTGGCGTTCATCACGCAGGTGGTGGTCCTCTCGTTGAACCCCAGCTCCGACGACAGCTCGAAACCGCACACCGCCGGCACGCCCAGGATCTCCCTGGCCATGTCCCTCACCCTGATCTCGTGCTCCGGGTTCCTGACGCTCATGAACGACGAGATGGCTATGCCCTCCACCTTCCCCCTCACCGACTCCAGGAACTCCCGGGCCTCCCTCTCGCCCAGGTACTGGACCGGCTCGCCGTGGATGCCGTGGCCGCCGGTTACGGTCACGGTGTGGTCGGCCGGCAGGGTGTTGTCGTACTCGCATCCGATGCAGACCAGGCCGACCCTGCAGCCCCTGCCCTCCACCACGGAGTTGGTGGCCAGGGTCGAGGACAGCGCCACGACCCCCACCGAGCCCAGCAGCCCGGCGTCCAGTCCGTCGATGGCCCCGCGTATCCCCTCGCTGAGGTCCCTGTGGGTGGTCATGGACTTGGCCTTGCCGAGGACCCTCCCGGTGTCCAGGTCCATTATGACCGCGTCCGTGTACGTGCCCCCGGTGTCCAATCCAAGCCCGTAGCCCATCTTCGCACCCTCTGATACTGGAATCCCCATGATGGTCCATACGTAAATCATCTGCCAGGAACACATCGCGGACCGACGCCGGAGGATCATACCGTATCGGTCCCGGAAAGGCCTTCCGGAACGAGGATCGCTATATGGGAGATGTGTCCTCAGAAAGCGAGCGGAGAGATCAGTGCCTGATCACCCTGACGGGGATGTTCGAGGTCTCGAGGATCGCCCTTGCCTCCTCGATCTCGGCGTCGTCGAGGGACGGGTCCCCTTCGACACCGTATGCATGGCCTATCTCCACGTATTTTCCGACACCCAGTTTGTGATACGGCAGGATGTCTATCCCGGCGGGCTTGTTCCCCAGGGACTTCACGAACGACACGGTGTCCAGGAGCATGCCCCTGTCGTCGTTGTAGCCCTTGACGATGGGCATCCTCATGATCAGGTTCGCTCCGTTGTCCAGCAACCCCCTCATGTTGTCGAGGATGGTCTCGTTGGTGTGTCCCGTGATGGCCTTGTGAACCGACGGATACAGGGCCTTCATGTCATAGAGGAACAGGTCCGTAACGGGCAGGAACCTGGACATGTTGGCCCAGGAGGTCTGGCCACAGGTCTCTATGGCCGTGCTGACGCCCTCCTCCCGGCATCTGGACAGCAGAGCAACGGCGAAGTCGGTCTGCATGGCGACCTCCCCTCCCCCGATGGTCAGCCCGCCTCCGGATGTCCTGTAGAACATCTCGTCCTGCATCACCAGCCTCATGACGTCGTCGACGCTCATGGGCTTCCCGCAGACGCTCAGGGCACTGGCAGGGCATCCGGATTCGCATCCGCCGCATCCGGTGCAACCGATTCCGCGGTCTATGACGTGTTCGAAACCCCCCTCATCCGGGATGATGGAGTGTATTCCCTTGGGGCACACTCTCTGGCACGTCCCGCAGCCGGTGCACAGTCCCGACATGAACATGATCTCTGTCCGCGGGTCTATGCTCTCCGGGTTCGAGCACCAGACACAGTGTAGGGGGCAACCCTTCAGGAACACCAGCGTCCTTATGCCCGGACCATCGTAGAGCGAGTACTTCTGTATGTTGAAAACGCAACCCAACGGCGAATCGTCCATATCCATGCCCCGCATCGATAATGAGGGGGCCGGAGGCCCCCTCGGTTTGATCATCCCCGGGTGTACCAGGATGGCAGGTACTTGTCGAGGAGCTCCCTTCCGAAGTCGGTGATCCTGTACCGGGCCTCCACCTGTCCATCCTCGTCCAGCTGGACGTCGATCTCGTCGGCGATGCCGTTGGCGCGCATGGAGAGGAAGTGCTCCTCCACCTCCGGGAGGTTGAAGTACTTCATCTGCCCATACTCCGACTCCAATGCCACCATGCTCTCCTTGGGCGTGGCCGAATCCACCGACCCCAGGT
>CAYZSQ010000050.1:6008-8778 GCA_964479785.1 uncultured Methanomassiliicoccales archaeon | reverse complement strand
ATTATCTTCCATTAACGGACATTGATTTTATTTGCACGGATTTGCACATCCGATGTTTCCGCCACCCCAAAGGTTCAACAACGCCCCTCCCATCCACCGTCCATGGACCGCATCGCCGACTACGACACCGTGGAGGGGACCTGTGAGGACGAGCTCACGCTGAAGGGCTCCCGCTTCATAGGCATCGTCATGCCCTGCCCCGACGAGTCCAGCATCCAGGCGAACCTGGCGGAGGTGGCCTCGCGGTACAGGGACGCCACCCACTACTGCTGGGCGGCCGTCCACGGGGGGTCGGCCAGGATGGAGAGGTCCAGCGACAACGGCGAGCCCTCGGGCACCGCCGGGAAGCCGATCCTGTTCAACCTCAAGGGCACCGGGCTCTCGGACGTGATGTGCGTGGTGGTCAGGTACTTCGGCGGGACGCTGCTGGGGACCGGCGGCCTGGTCCACGCCTACGGGGAGACCTCCAGACTGGCCCTGCAGGGCGTGAGGCGCCGCACCAGGAGGGCCTGCGCCGTCTACAGGTTCACCCTCGACTACGGGCACTACAGCCAGTTCGAGAACAGGATGAGGGACCTGATGGCCAAGAGGCCCGAATGCGACTACTCGGACAAGGTGGATGTGAAGGCCTTCGTCCCGGTGGGACGCGACGAGGAGTTCGAGCGCAGGATCACGGACCTGACCGAGAGGCAGGTAAGGCTCTGGAGGATGGACGACCAGTACTTGGATTGAGGTCTGACCGCTTCGGATGGTCACGAACGATGTTCTGGACGGGTCATGGAGCCGAGGAACTTCTCCGGGTTGAAATCCAGGATGTTGAACACGCATGTGTTGAGTACATGCACATACCCGTGTGTATCCTTCGCCTCCGTCTGTAACTTCAGCAGATCGAACATGTTCCAAACGAGATACTCCTCGGACGATGGTACACCGTCGTCGCCACACAACAGGAGATTCGCCTTCCTTGCGTTGAGCTCGAGGATCATCATCGCAGTATCCTCACCGAACTTCCCAAGGTCCTTGATTCCGTCATATGCCTCCTCGTTCACAATCTCCTTGTAGCGACTGACATCTTCGAGAGCGACCGTACGTGTCAGATATCCGCGATCGTATGGTTCCTTGAGATGCCTGTATGATTCGAGCATCGGGTAGTTGAGATACAGTTTCCCGTTTTCGGTGGAGTCGCTGAAGAAGTCCATCACCATCTCCAAATTGACACCGTCATAGATGGAGTCTTGAGGATCCATGTCGAATATCAGGTATACGTCTGTAAAGTCCTGATTCAGGATCGTCGCCTTCTCCTCCGATGCCTCCTCCCTGAGCAGGGCCACGACATCGAGATCCTCGTCGATCACGCCATCGACCAGCATCTTCGATACGAGACTATGGATCGAATGTCCGTGAGTGTAGATGTTCCCGGGTTTTGTTCCGAGGAGGAGATTGTGTATCTTCTTGAGGAAGCGCGGATCGTCCCTCTCCCCTTCGGTTATGAAGAGTACCCTACGCTCACTCATCGAATTCGCCGCCGCGGTACATCTTCTCTATGTTATGTCCCAAACGGAGTTCACGATCGGTCAGATCGGAGAAAGACCTCAGCTTGCCGTTTCCGATCACCAGGCAGCAGTCCGGCCTCATGATCTTGTTCTTGACGAGAGAGGTGTTGTGAGAAGTCAATATCGATTGGATGTCCTTCATGGAAACCATCGTTCTCAGAATATTCTCGGCTGACTCATAGTGATAGAAAGCGTCGAACTCATCGATGTACACGAAGCTCACATCATCAAAATGCCTCATCCAATAGTAGAAGAGCATCAGCGACTTGGTTCCACTGGAACACACTCTCAGAAGTTCCAGATTCTTTTTGTCCGTCTTCTGGACCAGCCTATCCGGCATCCCGTCGGTCTGGACGACGCCGAGTTCCATCTCCACATCGGACATATCCTTCAGGAACCTCTGGAAATCGGCGACCATGTCCTTCTTTATGAGGAACTGATCCAGCTTCTCGGATCCTGTTTCGACTCCGATGTATGCATTCTCCTGGAGGGATCTGAAGTACAGCATACGGTTGACGAACGACACGACGAATGAAAACGGCGAACCCTCGCGTTGAACCGTGTTGTTCACGATGTATCTAACCACGGAAAGCTGCCCGTTCTCGATGTTCATGCGAAGGGTTCCCGCATCCCATTCATCCAACCCCGAATAATCCGAGTTGCCGTCGCCATCGCGTACGAACAGGACCTTCCCATCATGTTCGAACCTTTCGTAGATGATGACGGCCGGAGCAATCTTCCGATACTCATAGCGAATTGTGGAATTGCCGAACTGGAACTCGTACTCGAATGTCGCATATCCATGATCCGAAAAACCGTTCAGGAATGATTCCGGGTCCATGCACTCCCTTGCCACGCCCTTGTCGGTCAGGACATTCACGATGTCGAACAGCGCTATCCCGAGATTGGTCTTCCCCGATGCGTTCTTTCCGACCACAAGAGCGGTCTTGACCAGTCCGTCTTTGATGCAGTCTTGCGAAAAGGCGTAATTCCTGACGGCGGTCAGGTCCAGCTCCAGCCTGTCCCTGAATCCCCTGTAGTTGGTGACAGCGAATTTCCTCAGCATCCTACTGCTTCCTGTAATTTTATTACGGTATCGACCATCGGATATTTGAGAATATCATGACGGATGCACATCCCAAGTTTTGCAACCCTGACTCCAAGAAATAGGGGATATATCGACGCAGGATTGTGAATCCAGCCTCTCGACCGAAGCA
>CAYZSQ010000050.1:0-5908 GCA_964479785.1 uncultured Methanomassiliicoccales archaeon | reverse complement strand
AAGTCATTTCTTGGAATTTTTTAGCTAAATAATATACTAAATTTGGAATTATTTAGATAAAATTGTTCAATCAAATTGTAATTTTTAGATTGATAATATATAAATCTACAAATTATTAAGATTGAAAAATTGCATTAAATTGATTTTTTCATATAAAAAATCGAATATACCTCCACACCGATACGATACGCATGCTCCAGCGGAAGATCTACGATGACCTTGTGGAATGGAAGAACCGCCCCCATATGCCGCTCATCCTCAAAGGTGCTCGCAGGACAGGGAAGACATACATCCTGAAGTACTTCGCAGAGCAGAACTACGATTCGTGCTTCTACACTAACCTGGCCACGGACGGGGACATACGCAGCGTCTTCGAGACCGGCAACCTCGATGTGGACTCGCTCATCCGCGGATTCAGCGCGTTCCACCCGGAAGTCGAATTCGACCCCGACAGGACCCTGATCTTCCTGGACGAGATACAGGACTGCCCGCTGGCCCGCACGTCCCTGAAGATGTTCCAGGAAGACGGCAGATACGATGTCGTGGCATCCGGGTCCCTCCTTGGGCTGGACAACGCGGCCCTCCGTCACGACGGCCACAGGAAAAGGGGAAACCCCGCGATGGACCACCCTCTGACACCCGTGGGGTGCACCGAGCAACGCATACTCCGCTCCATGGACTTCGAGGAGTTCCTGTGGGCGATCGGGTTCCCGAAGGACACCATAGAGCATGTCAGGGAGTCCATACGCTCGAGGGATCCCCTGGAGAAACCCATCATGTCCGCCATGCAGTCCAGATTCAGGGACTACATGATAGTGGGCGGGATGCCCGCGGCGGTGGACTGCTTCGTCAACACGCAGAACTACAATGGACCGTCGGCCATCCAGGATTCGGTCCTCCAGGACTGCATGAACGACATCGCACGCTACAACCCCCCGATCCAGGCGGCCCGGATATCCAGAACGTTCCAGACCGTGCCCTGGCAACTTTCCGAGGACAACAAGAAGTTCACATACTCCCGGATCGACCAGGATGTCAAAGGGTCGTCGGCCCTCTACGGAACCGCCGTCGAATGGATCCACAACGCCGGATATGCGAACTTCTGCCACAACCTGACCTCGCCAGAACACCCGGTGGAACGCAGGGTCAAGGCGGAGGAGTTCAAGATATACCTCGCGGACACGGGCCTATTGATGCGCATGATGGGGCCCTCCGCATCAGGAGCAATCTACAGCGGCGACCTCTCCTACAACGTCGGTGCTATAGCCGAGAACGCCGTGGCCGAGGGGATCGTCAAGAGCGGCTTCCCCCTCAGATACTACAAGAAGACCGTGGGGGAGGACAGGATGGAGGTGGACTTCATCCTGGAGATGGGGAGCGACATGGCGGCGGTGGAGGTCAAATCGGGGAAGCACCGCAGATCCCCGTCCCTGTCCAAGGTCGGCAGGTTCTTCGACATCGACCGCAGGATCATGCTTGGCGGCTCCGAGATCTTCGTGGACGGCTCGGATGTGGAGCACTACCCCATCTTCGCCGCCTGCTTCACCAAGGATATCAGGGGGGAGACCCCCGGGCCGCACATGGGCGAGTTCCCGGAGTACCTGCTCCGACGGGACCGAATCCCATATCAAGAGCGAGTGGATAGACCGGATCATGCTCATCAAGGCCCAGTCCATCACCAAGGCTTTCGGCCCCCACAAGGTCCTGAAGGACGTCAGCCTCCAGATCAACGAGGGGGACAGCATCGGCCTGATAGGCGTGAACGGGGCCGGGAAGAGCACGTTCCTGAAGATAATGCTGGGGGAGCTGAAGCCGGACACCGGCGAGCTCACCCGCGGCACCGAGAGGATCGGCTACCTGGAGCAGTTCGCCGAGTCCTCCGCGGAGTTCACCGTCCGGGACGTGCTGGGGAGGCCCTACGGCCACATCGAGAACATCAGGCGCAGGCTGAAGGAGATCGAGGACCTGATGGTGGCCGGCGGGGACATCGACTGGAACGCCCTGGCCGAGGAGAACGCCGTGTTGGAGTCCCAGCTGGCCAGGTCCGACATGGATGACGAGGACAACCTGGTCAGGGCCCTGGAGAAGGTGGGGCTCTCGGCGGACCTGATGGACCGCACCATGGACTCCCTCTCCGGAGGGGAGAGGACCAAGGTCATGCTCTCCAGGATAGTTGTCCAGGCGGACGACTGCGACCTCCTGGTCATGGACGAGCCCACCTCCCACCTGGACGTCACCACCGTGGAGTGGCTGGAGGACTACCTCATCGACACCCGCTGCTCGGTGCTGGTGATAAGCCACGACAGGTACTTCCTGGACAAGATCGCCACACGCATGCTGGAGATCGACCACGGCAAGTCCAGGGAGTACAAGGGGAACTACTCCGACTTCATCACGAAGAAGATGATCGACCTGGACCGCATGGAGAAGGAGTACCGCAAGTACGCCACCCAGAAGAGGAAGCAGGAGGAGATCGCCAGACAGCTCCACGCCGACCAGTGGTACATGACCACCCACAAGACCAGGGAGAAGCTCATCTCCAAGATGGAGCAGAAGGAGAAGCCCGAGGAGAACAGGGAGATCACCGTCAGGATCCAGGCCGCCCACAAGTCCGGCAAGAACGTCATCACGGCCAAGGGCCTGAGCGTGGAGCTGGGCGGCAGGACCATCCTGTCCGGGGTGGAGCTGGACATCCAGAAGGGCGACAAGGTCGGGATCTTCGGCTCCAACGGCGAGGGGAAGTCCACCCTGGTGAAGGCGCTGCTGGGCATCGTCCCGTCCGAGGGGGACCTCTGGGTGGCCCCCGGCGCCAAGATCGGGTACTACTCCCAGAACCACGAGAGGCTGGACCTGAAGCTCACCGCGGAGGAGCAGCTGCTGCAGGTCGTGGGCAAGGAGAGGAGGGCCGAGGCCAGGAGGATGCTGGCCAGGTTCCTGCTGTTCGGGGAGGAGGTGGAGAGGCCCATGACCACCCTCTCCGGGGGGCAGCGGGCCAGGGTCGCCCTCTGCCTGATGCTCCTGGACGAGACCAACGTGCTGGTGCTGGACGAGCCCACCAACTATCTGGACATCCCCGCCAAGCACGCGGTGGAGGAGGCCCTGGTGGAGTACGACGGCACCATCATAACCGTCACCCACGACAGGTACTTCCTGGACACCGTCTGCACCAGCGTCATCGAGGTGAAGGACGGCACCGCCGTGGAGCACTCCGGCACCTACTCCGAGCTCAGGGGGAGGCCCAACGTCAGGGAGATCGTCATGGACGCCGACGAGTACAGGGTGCTGGCGCCCTTCACCAACTGGGTCACCGGCAGGAAGTACGCCAAGGGCGACAGGGTGCTGGTGACGCCCGCGGAGCAGAAGAGCTTCCAGTGGGCCCTGGACCAGGGCAAGCTGAAGAAGACCGGCGGCCGCCAGCGCAAGAAGGTGGACGTGAAGGACGAGCCGAAGAGGGGCAAGGGATGACCGCCCGGAGGCGGCCATCGGGGAAACGAGAAGACGATTGGTGAAGGTTTGGCAGTGCGACGGTCGCCGCACCGCGATGGGATCACTCCTCGATGGCGCCGGAGGGGCACTCGTCCACGCAGGCACCGCAGTCGATGCATTTGCCGGCATCGATGACGGCGACGTCGTCGCAGGAGATGGCGCTCTCGGGGCATACGTCGACGCATGCTCCGCAGCCGACACACTCTGAATCTTTGATCGTTGGCATTGTTATGGCCTCCGAGGTTGAACACGTCTCGGACCGTATATTAACCCTTGCATTTCCGTTTTCGGACTGACTAAAAATAATCGATTTCTATTAGGCACCCCTAACTCCCGGATCCTGTGGATCCGGACGTCTGGCTGCGGCGATGCCCTCCCCGGTGCATCCGTGTCGAGGGCGCAGGAATGTTAGTCCCGGCGAAATCCCGCCGACGGCGGCTGCCCCCACCGGACATCCTGACCAGACCTGTTCCGCCCCGGTCTGTTAACGACCTTAATATCCTGGGAGGGCGTTACCTGTCGCATGGACCCTCTCACCGTGGCCATCATACTGATCATCATCGGGGCGATATTCCTCATCATCGAGGCCTTCAGCCCCGGCGCGTTCATGGTCATACCCGGCACTGTCCTGGTGATCATCGGCATCATCGGGGCCGCGTACCCGGACGTCCTGTTCTCGTACTGGTCCCCCATCATAGCCCTGATAATCGCCATCCCGGTGTCGCTGCTGACCATCAAGGGCTATCAGCACCTCGCCAGACCGGAACCGCCCACCACCACCGTGGTGGAGTCCCTGGTGGGCAGGTCCGGGGTGGTGGAGGTGGCAACCGAGGTGGGCACCATGCGTGGCAAGGTGAGGATAGGGTCCGACACGTGGTCGGCGACCTCGGACGAGACCATAGAGGCCGGCGCCGAGGTGGTCGTGGAGAGCAGCGAGGGCGTGCACGTCCACGTCCGCAGAGCGCGATAACCGCGGAGGTAGATCGAATGGATTCAAACGTGATAATGGGACTCTTCATCGTCGTGATCGTCGCGGTCATCGTGGTGATAACCAGCGGAGTGAAGATCGTCCAGCCCTACGAGCAGGCCATCTACATGAGGCTGGGGAAGTTCGTCAGGGTTCTCAACCAGGGATTGAACGTGGTGTGCCCCCTGATCAACCAGGTGGTGAAGCTGGACCTGCGCACGGAGGTCCTGGACGTCCCCAAGCAGGAGGTCATCACCAAGGACAACTCCCCCGTCCAGGTGGACGCCGTCATATACATCAAGGTCACCGACCCGAAGAACGCCTTCTTCGAGGTCACCAACTACAGATGGGCCACGGTCAACCTGGCCCAGACCACCCTCAGGTCGATCATCGGGGAGATGGAGCTGGACCAGATCCTGTCCTCCAGGGAGAGGATCAACGTCAGCCTCAGGGACATCCTGGACGAGAACACCGACAAGTGGGGCGTGAAGATCGAGGCCGTCGAGATCAGGGAGGTGGACCCCGCCAGGAAGGTCAAGGACTCCATGGAGGAGCAGACCTCCGCCGAGAGGAAGAGGCGCGCCGCCATCCTGGAGGCGGACGGCCAGAAGAGGGCCGCCATCCTGGAGGCCGAGGGTAAGAAGAAGTCCATGATCCTGGAGGCCGAGGGACTCAGGCAGTCCATGATCCTGGAGGCCGAGGGTAAGAGGCTGGCCACCATCCTGGAGGGACAGGGTGAGGCCCAGAGGCTCAGGATACTGTCCGTCGGGGCGGCGTCCATGGACTCCAAGGCCATGTCCGTCCTCTCCATGGAGACACTGCAGGAGGTCGGCAAGGGCGAGTCGTCCAAGTTCTTCTTCCCCATGGAGCTCACCAGGCTGGTGGACGGCATCTCCGACTACATCGGGTCCGCCAGCAGGATCCCGGACAGGGAGGTCTCCGACACCGAGAGCATCGTGAGGGCCGTGGGCGAGCCGGAGGACATCCTCGGGCCGATCCCCAGCTACCAGGAGATCCAGGAGGAGAAGGACAGGTTCGACCGCTCGCTGACCGAGGAGCTGAACCAGGTGGATGAGGTCATCGAGAAGAAGCAGAAGTCCCCCGGGACCCAATGAAACACCACGCCCGGGGGAGTCCCCGGGCTCATCTTCTCTTCGGGAATCTGAAGCTGCCGCGGGTGTCCAGGAACCTTCTGTTGATGTGGCTGGCGTCGCAGAAGGGCATGTTCGAGGATGCGCCGCACCTGCACAGCAGCACCCTGTTCCTTATTTCATAGGGCTCCCCGTCCGCCCCGATTACGGGGATGCCCCCCATCACGTAGATCCCGCCGCTCAGGTTCCTGCCCGGGTCCTGGACCACGTATATCGCCGGCTCCAATACGTCCTCGTGCACGGTCCCGTCCCTGTCCACCGCCACGGTCCTCCCGGCGGGGCACTCGCAGGCCGCGCGGATGAG
>CAYZSQ010000049.1:0-8903 GCA_964479785.1 uncultured Methanomassiliicoccales archaeon | reverse complement strand
GAGTGACCCGTCCGGGAGCCGTCCCGGAATCGGACCGAGCGGGGGACCATCCCCCCCTCCCCTTCCTGGATCAGAGCATCAACGCGATGTTCTCCGAGATCACCGCGTCGTCATGGGCCTTGTATCCCAGGACGAACTCGATCTCGTCGCTGTGCTTCCCCTTTATCATCTTGAGATCGGTGGAGTCGTATCCGCTGATCCCCTTGGCGATGACGGCGCCGCCGCAGACGATGTCCACCACGTCACCCTTGTTGAACCTGCCCTCCACGTCCCTTATCCCCACGGGCAGCAGGGACTTGTGGCCGAGCACGGCCCTTCCGGCGCCCTCGTCGATGACGATCCGGCCGGAGGAGTGGGCGGACTTGATCCAGCGCCTCTTCTTCGATATCCCGGAGTTGGCCACGAACACCGTGCCCAGGTCCTCCCCTGTGACGGCGCGGTAGATGACCTGGTCCTCCCTGCTGAGGGCGACGATCATGCTGCATGCGGCGTCGTGGCAGATCCTGGCGGCGGCCAGCTTGGTCTTCATCCCGCCGGTCCCGACGCCGGACGTGGAGTCGCCGGCCATGTGCATGACGTCGTCTATGTTGTACACCACCGGGACCAGCTTCGCATCCGGATTGACCGTGGGGTCGCTGTTGTAGAGGCCGGCGACATCGGAGAGGATCACCAGCAGGTCGGCGTCGGTCCTGCTGGCGACGATGGCGGACAGGGTGTCGTTGTCGCCGAACTTGATCTCGCTGACGCACACGGCATCGTTCTCGTTGAAGATGGGCACCGCCCCGTTCCTCAGCAGGGACTCGATGGTGTTGTTCATGTTCACGGCCTCGGTCCTGTCCGAGTAGTTGTCGAGGGTCATCAGGATCTGCCCGACGACCATGCCGTGACGCTGGAAGCACTCGCCCCACTCCTTCATCAGGATGCCCTGGCCCACCGCGGAGGCGGCCTGGCGGATGGGGATGTCGTTGGGGTTGGGGTTGACCTTCATGGCCTTCAGGCCGATGGCGACGGCCCCGGACGAGACGATGAGGACCTCGATCCCCTCCTCCCTCAGCCTGGCGACCTGTTCGGCCACCGAGTCCATGAAGTCCCTGGAGATGGTGGACTGGTTCCTCATGACCGAGGACGACCCGATCTTGATCACCACCCTCCCGACGTCGCCGAGGAGCGACTTCCTGGACTCCACCGTCACTCACCCCTGTACGGGTATCCGGCATCGGACACAGTGTGCTTGAACCGCCTGCATCCGGGTCCGACGTAGTCCTTGACGACCTGCCCGCTCCCGACCAGGACGTACTTGTAGATCATCAGGCCCTCCATGCCGACCGGCCCGCGGGCGTGGATCTTGTTGGTGCTGATCCCCACCTCGGCGCCCTTCCCGTAGCGATAGCCGTCGGCGAACCTGGTGGACGCGTTCACGAAGACGTCCGCGGAGTCCACGTTGGCCACGAAGACGGCCGCCCTGGAAGGGTCCGAAGTCACGATCGCATCGGTGTGATGGGAGCCGTGGGTGTTGATGAACTCCACGGCCTCGGAGATGGAGTCCACGACCTTCACCGAGATGACGAGGTCGCCGTACTCGGTGTCCCAGTCCTCCTCGGTCGCGGGGACGGCGTCGATCATGGAGCGGACCCTGTCGTCCCCCCTGACCTCGACCCCGTTCTCTCTGTAGAGTGCGACCATGCGGGGCACGAACTCCTCCGCCACGGCGGAGCTGACCAGAAGGGTCTCGGCGGCATTGCATACCGCGGGGTACTGGACCTTGGAATCCAGGGCGACCGCGGCCGCCATGTCCAGGTCGGCATTGTCATCGACGTAGACGTGGCACACCCCTGCGGCATGACCCAGCACGGGGATGCGGGTGTTCTCCTGGATGTACCTGACGAACTCGTTGGACCCCCGGGGGATCAGGAGGTCGATGTACCCATCCAATCCGAGGATGACGTTGATGTCGGACCTGGTCTCCAGGAGCACGAATGCCTCCGCGGGGACGCCTGCAGAGGCCGCCGCCTCCCTGAGGACGTCGAACAGCACGCGTATGGAGTTGGAGGCCTCCCTTCCGCCCTTGAACGCCACGGAGTTCCCGGACTTCAGGCAGAGGGACATGATCTGGGGGACCACGTCCGGACGGGACTCGAATATCATCCCCAGAAGGCCGATGGGGCACCGGATCTGGTACAGGGTGAGGCCGTCGTCCAGGTCCAGGGCGGACATCTCCTCGCCCACCGGGTCGGGAAGACCGATCACGTCCCTTATCCCGGCGATCATGCCGTCGATCTTGGAGTCGTCGATCTTCAGACGCTTGTACATGGAGCCGGAGATCTCGCCACTGTCCAGCATGGCCTTGGCCAGCTCCAGGTCCCTGGCATTGGCGTCCAGGATCCTGGCCCGGGAGGCGTCCAGGGCATCCGCCATCGCCCCCAGGGCGGCATCCTTCACATCCGTCGGAAGGGTGGAGAGCTCGATGGATGCCGATTTAGCGCCTCTGATCTCCGATTCTATGTCGGTCATGTGCATCGTGCGATGGATGCCCTTCGTTCAAATAATACTTCGTCGAGAGTCGCCGTGCCGCATCGCATGCCGTGGGACGTGGCATGGAGGAGGCGGGCATCGTGTCGCTGGAACCTCGTCCGAGGATTTGACGGGCGACAATCAGTTTATATAATGTCATAAAATGGGGGATTCCAGGCGGAGGTAGCCAAGCCCGGTATGGCGGCGGTCTCGAAAACCGCTGGAGTAATCCTCGGGAGTTCGAATCTCTCCCTCCGCGCCATCACTTATCCCCTCGAACATTCCGCTGCTGGCCCGTATCGGTTCCGTCAAGGGATTTCACTACTTTTCGAAACGGAAAAATAGGGATTTCACTACTTTTCGAAATCGAAAAGTAGTTTACATTGTTTGCCCATGACAGACTGTGGAACGCAAGATAGAATCCGTCCTGAAGAGATGGAGAGCCAACCCGAACAGGAAAGCCCTCATGATCCTGGGGGCCAGACAGGTGGGTAAGACATACATCGTGAACAAGTTCGGCGAGAGCTACACCCATTACCTCAACATAGATCTGAGCGAGGAATCCTTCGACGACGGGTTCTGGACCGGGTCGGCGGAGGACATCCTCCGCAGGATCACCGGCAGATTCCCATCCTTCCGCATAGAGGCCGGAGAGTCGCTGCTCTTCCTCGACGAGATCCAGGATTGCGACGGGGCGTTCTCGTCCCTCAAGACGCTGACGAAGAACGGCCATGTGGATGTGATCTGTTCCGGATCGTTCCTCGGCATCCAAGAGAGGGCTCCGAAGAGATATCCTGTGGGATACGTCCACGAGGTCGAGATGCACCCCATGGACTTCGAGGAATACCTCTGGGCCCTCGGATTCTCCCATGAGCAGACCTCTGACATAAGGGGGCACATGTCTAGTGCCACACCGTTCGATCCGTCGATGCTGCACATATTGGAAGGATACTACCGCCAATATCTGATCGTGGGTGGGATGCCCCTCCCCGTACTGACTTCGATCGAATCGCTCAACTCGGGCGACTACATGGAGGCACAGGACGACATCCTGAACGGATACGAGAGGGACATCATGGCCTATGCCGGCAGTGCCAGAGACGATGCGCTGAGGCTCCTCCGGCTGATTCCCATGGAACTCGGGAAGCCCAACAAACGCCTCATGTTCAAAGACATAGACGGCAGACCGAACACCGGGATCAGGGAATACAGGGAGCCGGTGAATTGGATAGAAGGTTCCAGATTGGTCAACGCCTGCCATCGTCTGACATCCATCGAGCGCCCCCTGAGGAGGAACTCCAGGGACAACATGTTCAAGATGTACCTTGTCGACACCGGCCTGCTGGTCAGGCTCTACGGCCAGGGAACGGTGGAGGCGATGATGCGCTCGGACCTGTCGGTCAACGAAGGGGCGATCGGCGAGAACTCGGTGTGCCAGATGCTAAGGTCGTGCGGACTGAGGCCGTTCTACTACGAGGTGGACAAAGAGGTCGAGGTGGACTTCATAGTCGAGATAGGCTCCGAGATCTGCGCCGTAGAGGTCAAAACCGGGAAGAAACGCAGAGCCAGATCGATGAAGAAGCTCATGGAGATGGATGCCGGGAAGGAGATCTCCAGATGGATCAAGTTCGAATACGGCAACATCATGAAAACGGACGACGGCGTCGAGCACTACCCCCTGTTCATGGCCGCGTTCGCCGACCTCCTGGTCGAACCGACCCGGGTCGAACTGTCCAAGGCCGATCCGGACCTGTCCTTCGGATGAGTCTGCGACAGCGGACGGACACGAAGGGATATCAAATCCGACGACCTTCGATGCGACATGAAAGACAGCGCCCTCATGGCCGTCGGGATCGTGGCGTTCCTGGTGATGAACCTCGCGGCGGTGGTTCTGCTGATCGCGGACATCATCGGGATCGTCTGGTACCTGGTCCTGCTCGCGCTGTCGCTGGTGGCCATGGTCCTGCCGTTCTTCAAGGTCAGGGGGACGTCCGCGACCGTTTCCGACGGCAGTCTGATCATCAATGCGCCGTTCGTGAAGCGGGACATCCCGCTGCACTCCATCCAGGCCGTCGAGTACCGGGAGTCCTTCGCCCCGGGGATGCGTCTGTGGGGCTACGGCGGGCTCAAAAGGGGCTACGGCGACTTCAATAACAAGGAATTCGGGACCTACACCTTCGCGGGCGACACCTCCCTGAACGGGTATGTGGTGGTCAGACACGACTGGGGGAAGGTGATGGTGTTCAACCTCCCCGACATCGGCGAGACGCGGAGGATCTACGAGGTCCTGTCCGGAAGGAGCGCCGACTCGGCCGCGGCCCCGCCGGGACCGGTTCCGGAGACGACCCGTCGCGGCAGGAGGAAGCTGGCCATCGGACTCGCGATTCTGGTCATAGTCGTCCCGGTGGCGATCGTCGCCATAACTCTGACCGCAGGTCACGTGAGCGTCTCCATGGACGACGACGGCATCTCGATCGATGCGACCATGATGGACGAGGACATCGCGTTCGAGGACATCTCGAGCGTCGAGCTGAGGGACGACGTGAGCTACGGCACGAGGGTCGGAGGATACGGCGGCATGAGCATCAGTTCGGGCTACTTCCAGAACAGCGAGTTCGGCACGTACAGGCTGGCGATCCACAACGACAATCCACTGTGCATAGTGGTCCACAAGACCGACGGGGACGTGATCGTGTTCAATCTCGCCGACGAGGACTCCACCAGAGCGTTCTACGAAGAGATGCTGGAGAGACTGGAGAACGTTTCGTCGACGTACGCGCACCTTTATCTCGCCTGCGCGGCATGAGGCGCCCATGGAACCCAGGATGGAGAGGTACCATCTGACCGAGGACGAGTGCCTGGAGATGCTGGAGGGCTGCGAGTGCGGCGTGGTCTGCACCAACGGCGCCGACGGCTATCCCTACGGGACGCCGGTGAACTACGTGGTCATCGACGGGAGGATCTTCTTCCACGGGAGGATGCGCGGCACCAGGACCTCCAACATGCTCCGCGACCCCCGCTGCAGCATGACCGTGATGGAGGAGAGGGGATACCAGTGCTACGGCGGGAACGCCTGCGACACCGACACCCTGTTCAGGTCTGTGATCGTCTACGGAAGGCTCTCGGCCGTGGACGACCCCGATCTGAAGTCGGCGGTCCTCAGAAGACTGACAGACAGACTCGTCCCCTCCAGGGCGTCGGACCCCGTGGACCCGGAGAGGGTGGCGAGGACCGGCGTCTACGCCATAGATGTCGAGTCTTTGACCGGGAAGTACCGGGACAGGAAACCCGGGAGCACGATCCATCCTGTCGGCTCCCGGTGAACCGTTCCTCCGGCCTCGGAGGGGACATCCCATCCGTGACGACTTGTCTGAGGGCCTGTCGTCATTTTATGGGGGTTATTTCTGTAAATCCTGTCATTTTTATGGGGGATATTTTTGTAAAACATAAATAATCGATTGTTTATTAACTATTATGGAGAGGCTCATCGAGGCGAAGCTACTCGAATGGAAGGATTCCCCGGGGAGGAAGCCGCTGATACTGCTGGGACTCCGCCAATCCGGGAAGACGTACGTCCTGAAGAAGTTCGGCAGGGAGCACTTCTCCAACGTGGCGTACTTCGATTTCGAGAACCGGGAGGACCTCTGCAGGCTCTTCTGGAATCTCGATGCGCATCGTCTGCTCGAGGAGCTCTCGAGGGTGTCGAACACCGAGATCACCGAGGACACGCTCATCATATTCGACGAGGTGCAGGCCTGCCATCGCGCCATCTCATCGCTGAAGTACTTCCACCAGGACGCTCCGCAGTACCACATAGCCTGTGCCGGATCCCTACTCGGACCGGCCGTCGGGGACGGGAGAGCCATGGGTGCCGGTGACCCGGATGCGGATTGGTCCGACTCGGACGTGACCAGATTCTCGTTCCCCGTGGGGAAGGTGAGCTTCCTGCGCATGCGCCCCATGTGCTTCGGCGAGTTCGTCATGGCCCGTTCGGGCCGCGGGACGTTCGAATACCTCGACTCGCTGGGACCTACCGACAGGATCCCCGACGACCTGATGTCGGTCCTGGAATCGCTGTACGCAGAGTACCTGCTGGTCGGAGGCATGCCGGAGGCTGTGGATGCCTGGTGCGGAACGAACGACATTGCCGAGGTCAGGAGGATACAGCGGAACATCATCACATCGTACGAAAGGGACATGGGGAGATACAGCGCAGAGGATTTCGCGAGGATCACCGCAATCTGGAGGTCGGCCGCCTATCAGATCGCGGAACGGGGCGACAGGTTCAGGCTCAAGGATGTGGGCGGAAGACTCGGAACGGCCATCGATCCGATAGAATGGCTCCTGGGTGCGGACATGCTCCGCAGGGCCTGGGAGGTCAACGACGACCGGAATCCCCCCAATCCCCGGGGAGGGATCTACTTCAAGCTGTACTATCCGGACGTCGGCCTGCTGACGTGCAGGGCTGGGATAGAGTACGACACGCTCACCGACAGGGACGGCGGGACCTCCGACATCAGGGGCGCCGTCGCGGAGAACTACGTCCTCAACCAGCTGGACTACGCCCTCGACGGCGACGGGGATGCGTACTATTGGACCAACCCCAAGGGCGCCGCGGAGGTGGACTTCCAGGTGACGGTAGGTAGGGATCCTGTGCCAGTGGAGGTGAAATCGGGGAAGGTCGGAAGGATGCATGGCCTGGAGACATACGTGTCGAGGTACCATCCCAAGGCGTCGTTCGTGATCTCCGGGAAGAACGTCCGCATAGGGGGTGCGGACGAATACACGTTCGTGCCGCTGTACATGGCCTGGAAGTTCGGCATGTACGCGGAGGCGGCCGGGCTGCGCACGAAGCCCATGGACCCTCCGCCGCTGCCGGAATGGACGCCGCCGGAGGGATGAGGGGGCGGGCTGTTCGGTCGCATCGCGCATGCCATTTGCGTTTTCCTTTCGTTCATTTTCGTTTTTTACGTTTTCAGAGACCGCCGGACAGCCTCGACGGAACGCGGAGACGTAGCTGGTCCCCCTGCCCCTCCCCCTGGGCTCGATGGCCCCGGAACCCTCCAGCTCCTTAAGCAGCGAGTACGCCCTGGACCTCGGCACGCCCAAGGCGGCCTCGACGTCGGAACGCGTTATCTCCGGCGAGGACTCCAGGAGATCGAGCACCTCCAAGGCCCCCTCCGAGAGGTCCGCGAACGTGCGCCTGGGGAGCGTGGTCCTGAACACGTTGTCGGACGCCTCGAACCTCGGCCTGACCGGATCCTCCCGGTACATGTGCATGATGCGCGGGATGCCGGTCCCATAGCTCTCCATGAGACCGAGACGGTACAGGATGGTGGCCAGCCTCTCGTTGCGGCGGGACGACACACCCATCTTCAGATCTTCGATGGAGAAGCCCCCGTACAGCCCTCCGGGCGAAGCCACCTCCAACTTGGAATCGAAGACGGACACCAGGATGCTGCCTCTGAGGCCGTAGTCCCTGTGGGCGACGGCGTTGACCAGGGCCTCTCTGACCGCCTCCACCGGATAGTCCGTGACGTCCCTGCGCTTCACGCCCCTGATCGTCGACTGCGTGTTGTTGAAGCGTGCTACGAACTCCAGGGCGGCCTCCAGCTGTCCGAGCACGGAGCCCCCTGCCTCGTCGCGACTGATGAACGAATCCTTCGAGAGGTCCCCGAAACGCGCCAGCTTCGTATCCTGATCGAACTGGTCCGAGAGGATGAACCCCAGGTTCGTGTAGCGGTTGTTCTCCATCATCCCCATCGAGACCATCTGGTTGGCCCCGAACTCGAGCCCGTTGTCCTCGAAGACCCTCTCCGCAGTCTCGAACGTCAGGTCCTGTATCCTGCTGACCATCGATTCGTACGACATCCCCGGCCCGTCCCTGATCATCTTCAGAATCAACGCGTCCGAAGCAGGGATGGAGGCGGAACCGCGACGGATGAACACGCCGCCCTCTCTGGGGCCCTTGCTCCGCAGGTAATATGGCTTGTTCGTGCCCTCGGAAACGTCTATCATCACTACATCGCGGCCCTCCGCCTCCATCCTGGACACGGATACCAGGGACATCAGGTCCGGACGCACGCTGTCGGCGAGTCCACTGGTCGCAGACCTGCAGACCTCATCGGCATCGTCGACACCGATCACATCCCCTCTGTCATCCACACCTATGAAAATGACGCCGCCGTGAGTGTTGGCGAAGGCAACCGCGGTCTTGGGAATCGAATCCGCATACCGTTCCTTGAACTCCGTCCTCTCATCTTCGATTGCAGGCAGCGGACTAGGCATGAGTGTGGATGTGCAAGGTCTCTAAAATACGTTTCTTTTCGTTTGTTTACGTTTTTTACGTTTCGCCACACATACGGCATGGGCATCCCCGTCGTCCACATGAC